>JAXHTF010000016.1 GCA_034211275.1 Acidobacteriota bacterium | reverse complement strand
TCCTCCGGGCTGTCCTCCTCGCCCCGCAGGATGGCCAGCTCCCGGGCGTAGAGCTCGGGGTTGGCGAGGACGGTGGCGTTGCTCACTCCCAGCACGCTCTCGTTCTTGAACCAGTCGCGGAAGAAGTCATTGTTGTAGGCGACGGTGGTGAGGTCCAGCTTGGAGCTCAACTGCAGGAAGTGGCTGAGCTGGATCTGCTCGTGGTCCGCCTCGATGTTGTCGAGGGCGGAGGCGGCGTAACGCCGGTAGGGGGTGTCGAGGAAGTCCGACTCGGTGATTCCCAGATAGGTCTCGTTGCCGTCCTGTAGGGTTTTGCCCAGCTTCAGCTCCAAGGCCTGGTAGTGGGCCGCGGTGGGAGCGCTGGTGACCCGCAGCTTGAGCAGGTAGTCCTCCAGCTCCACACCGGTGTCGCCGCCGCCGTCCAGGTTCTTGAAGCCCTCGCTGTGCAGTTGGTAGCTCTCGGCCACCCAGGAGAAGCGCTCGCCGCTGTCGCCGGCGTAGATGTGGCCGCGGCGGGTGTCGTGATCACCACCGGCGAGCTCCACCCGGCCGCCCAGCTGGGCCGGCGCGCTGCGGGAGATGAGGTTGAGGACACCGCCGTTGGTGCGCGGACCGAATTGAATCGCCGAGGAGCCCTTGCGCACCTCGATGCCTTCCATGCGGCCGGCGGTGGGGAAATAGTAGGCGGAGGGCGCGGTGTAGGGGGCCGGCGCGATGAGCACGCCGTCCTCCATCAGGGTGATCTTGGAGCTGCGCTCGACGCCGGTGCCGCGGATGCCGATATTGGGGCGCAGACCCAGCCCGTCCTCTTCCTGGAAGTACACGCCGGGGACGGCGGTGAGGATGCGGTGGACGTCGGAGTAGGACTGTTCCTCGAGCTGTTCCTGGCTCAGGAAGTGGGCGGAGCCGGGGATCTCCCGCGCCGCTTCCTGGCTGCCCACCACGCTCACGCGATCGTGGATGATGCGGCGCTGGCGCCTCTGAGAATCTTCGCTCTCCGCCTCGCCGCTCTTCGCTTCGTCCCTCGCCGCTTCGTCTTGGGCGTTTGGAGCCGCCGCGGCGGCGAGCTCTCCGGAATCTCCAGTCCTCTGAGCTTCGGGCTCCTGAGCGGTGGCCTTGAGGGGGAGAAGGAGCAGGCACAGCAGCGCCGGCAGCCAAAGAGCTTGCGGGCGACGAGTCGAGACGGTTCGGGCGTTGAACATGATCACGGGTCCTCGGGAAGCTGGGTTAGGAAGTGGCTGCCGCCGCTGCCGATTGGGAGACTCGTTCTTCGGCGTCGGAATCGCCGGCATCGGACTCCTCGGAACGGTGGTGGGCACATTCGTTACAGAGGCTGGAGATCTGCAGGCTGTATTGCTGAGGATCGAAGCCATGGGCGCGGCAGATCTCGGATTGCAGAGCGGCGATGCCGGCGCTGACGAACTCCACCACCCGGCCGCAGTCGCGGCACACCAGGTGGTCGTGGCGCTGGCCGGTGTGGACGTGCTCGTAGAGGAAGCGGTTGCGCCCCAGGCGCTGCTTGCGCACCAGGCCGCACTCCACCAACAGGTCGAGATTCCGGTACACCGTGGCCCGGGAGATCTTCAGTCCTTTTTCCTGCATCGCCTCGAGCAGGGTCTCGGCGTCGAGGTGGCGATGCTGGGAGAAGATCTCGTTGAACAGGGCACGCCGTTCCCGGGTCACTCGGTGGCCGCGGGAGCGGAGGAAGTCGAGAAATTGGCGTCGTTCGCGTTCCATAATCGTTGCCGGACTTTGAAGCTCGTCCGGCCTTCAAATTCCTTATTGAGACGTAATCTCAATAGCTCTTGAGTATTCTGGACTGGATCGGTGCGGTTTGTCAACAGCCGGCGCCGGCGGGATGTGCCCTCTCGATGCTAGTCTCCATGGGCGGTGTGGCGGCGGAGCTGCCGCCAACCGACTCAGGAGCCATGGAATGAGTGAGCAGCAGCCCCCCGAAGACCCATCTCAAGCCCCCCCGGTGTCCCGTTACGAGGGGGCACCGGAGGAGGATGCCGAGGGAGCTGTGGAGGAGGCGTCTCAGCGCCCTCTTCCCCTCTGGGTGCGAATCAGCCTGTTGATGGTGGGTTGGCTGCTCTTGCTCGTCGGCATCGCCGGCCTGGTGCTGCCGGGGATCCAGGGGATCGCCACCATTCTCTTCGGCGCCGCGGTGCTCTCCCTGGCCAGCGAGATGGTCTACAAGCTACTGCGCCGGGGCTTCCAGCGTTGGCCCTCGGTTTGGCACCGCTTCGAGAAATTCCGCGAGAAGATGCGCGGCTGGCTGCACCGGCGCACCTGAGTCGTCTCCTCCAGACTGGCCCCCTCTAGAAGCACGAAGCGCCCCGGACCGCGAGGTCCGAGGCGCTTGAATCGTTCCGAGACCGGTCGACCGTACTGGAGGCCGTAGGGTCAGCGCTGGTCCAGCGGCACGAAATCCCGGCGGGTAGGCCCGGTGTAGATCTGCCGCGGGCGGTTGATCTTGCTGTTGGGATCCTCCCGCATCTCCTTCCAGTGGGCGATCCAGCCGGGCATGCGGCCGAGGGAGAACATCACCGTGAACATATTGGTGGGGATGCCCATGGCGCGGTAGATGATGCCGCTGTAGAAGTCGACGTTGGGGTAGAGCTTGCGGTCGACGAAGTATTCGTCTTCCAGCGCCACGTTCTCCAGGTTCTTGGCGATCTCCAGCAGCGGATCCTCCACTCCCAGATCGTCCAGCACCTCGTCGGCGGCGCGCTTGAGGATGCGCGCCCGGGGATCGAAGTTCTTATACACCCGGTGACCGAAGCCCATGAGGCGGAAGCCCGATTCGCGGTCCTTGGCCAGGTCGACGTACTTCTTGTAGTCGGCGTCGTCCTGCCGGATCATCTCCAGCATCTCGATGACCTTCTGGTTGGCGCCGCCGTGGAGCGGTCCCCACAGCGCGCAGATGCCGGCGGAGATGGAGGCGAAGAGGTTGGCGTGGCTGCTGCCCACCATGCGCACCGTCGAGGTGCTGCAATTCTGCTCGTGGTCGGCGTGGAGGATGAGCAGCAGGTTGAGGGCCTTCTCCAGCACCTTGGGAACGTTGTAGGGCTCCGCCGGCACGGCGAACATCATGTGCAGGAAGTTGGCGCAGTAGGAGTAGTCGTTGCGCGGGTACATGAACGGCTGGCCGATGGACTTCTTGTAGGAGAAGGCGGCAATGGTCTTGGTCTTGGCCAGCAGCCGGATGATGTTGAGGTCGAGGTCCTCGTCGATGCCGGCGTGGGGATAGTAGGCGGAGAGAGACGAGACCATGGACGAGAGGATGGCCATGGGATGGGCGGTGGCCGGGAAACCCTCGAAGAATTTCTTCATGTCCTCGTGGATGAGGGTGTGGCGGGTCAGCCGGTCGGAGAATTGGTGCAGCTCTTCCTCGTTGGGGAGATGCCCATAAATGAGCAGGAAGCAGACTTCCGGAAAGCTGCAGTTGGTGGCCAGGTCCTCGATGTCGTAGCCGCGGTAGCGGAGGATCCCCTCCTCACCGTTGATGAAGGTGACGCCGCTGAGGCAGGAGCCCGTGTTGCCGTAGCCGGGATCCAGGCAAATGGCGCCGGACTCCTTGCGCAGGGCTCCGATATCGATGCCCTGTTCGCCCTCGGATCCTTCCACCACCGGGTATTCGTATTCCGCTCCGTCGATCGTCAGCTTTGCCGTGCTCATCTTGGTCTCCGCGAGGCTCCCGTTTGAAGGGTCTTGCCTGGTTCTCCGCAGGGTGTGTGCGGTTTTGCCGCGTGTTCGCGCGTGCGGCCCGGCCGTAGGCGGACCGTCTTGTCAGTTTGGTCGGTTCTGGGAGCCGTTCCAGCGACAAACGGCTCGACCCGCCGGCTGCGAAAAGCCTTGGATGGAGAATGCCGCAGCGTGGCAACGGTCGACTTGATTGTATCGACCGTCCCAACGCCGCGCAAGAAGTGTCTCCAGCAGGCTGCCCGCGGTCCTCAGGCTTCTCGCAGGGCGATGGCGATGGGCATGCGGGCGGCCTTGATGGCCGGCAGCAGGCCGCCGAAGAAACCCAGGATCAGCGAGTAGACGATTCCCTGGATCACCAGCGGCGGCGTCACGGCGAAGGCGAAGGTGACCTGGCTGAAGGTCTGCCAGTTGAGGGTCGCCGCCTGGTAGCCGTTGAACACCAGGTAGGCCGCGGCGGCGCCGAGACAGCCGCCCACCAGGGCCAGCAGCAGGGCCTCGGTGAGCACCGAGATCACCACCGGCACGCTCTTGAAGCCGAGGGCCCGCAGGGTGGCGATCTCCCGCCGCCGGGCGGCCACCGCCGAGTACATGGTGATCAGCGCTGCGATCACCGCCCCCAGGCCCATGAAAGCGGCGATGAGCCAGCCGAGGACGCGGATCAGCTGAGACAGAGTCTGGCTCTGGCCGGCGTAATAGTCGCTCTCCCGCTGCACCTCGACGTTGAGCCGCGGGTCGGTGGTGAGGGAGTCCTTGAACTCCTGGAAGTCGTCCGCGGAGCTCAGCTTGGCGTACACCGACTGGAAGGTGTTGCCGCGGCGGTAGGCGGGCTGGAGTACCCGGGCGTCGGTCCACAGCTCGGAGTCGGCGACGGTGCCGCCGGAGCTGAACACTCCCACCACCTTCCACTCGGCCTGGCCCAGGCGCAGAGTGTTGCCTGGCTCCAGACCTTCGAACTGCCGGCTGGCCCCCTCGCCGGCGATTATCTCGTTGCGGCCGGGCTCGAAGTTGCGGCCCGCCACGATCTTCACGTCCGGGCGAACGGCGAAGGCCTCCGGGCCGACGCCTCGCAGCGGCACGTTGGCGTCGGTGCCGGTGGAGATCTTGGGCAGATTGATGATCACGAAGAGCTCCGCAGAGGCTGCCGGCACGGTGGTGCCGCCGGCTTCGGAGGAGATGCGCTCGACCCCCGGGGCGTCGGCGATGACGCGGGTGTTCTCGAGGGTCAAGCCGCTGGTCATCTCGGAGGTGCTGCCGCCGCGCAGCACGATGGCGGTGTCGTCGGAGCCGGTGCCCGCCAGCGTTTGCTGGAAGCCCTCGGCGATGGACAGCACCGCCACCAGCACCACCACCACCCCGGCGATGCCCACCATGGCCACCAGCGAGCTACCCAGCCGCTGTCCCAGAGTGCGCAGGTTGAGGGCGGTGACGGCGAAGATCTGTGGAATCCAGGAAAGCATGGCTCAAACCCTCCGTAGCGCTTGGGAGACTTGTAGCCGCATGGCCTGGATCGCCGGTGGCACGCCGGTGATCAGGCCCAGCAGCAGCATCAGTCCTAGGCCCACCAGCTGCGCTTCCATGGGAATGTAGAAGACCGGCAAGAAGCCCGACAGGGCCTTGCCCAAGGGCACCGTCAGCACGGCGGCGAAGCCCAGGCCGAGGAGCCCGCCGAGCATCGCCAGAGCGCAGGCCTCGGCGATCACCAGCCGCATCACCGTGCCGTCCCGGAAGCCCAGAGCCTTGAGCACCGCCAGCTCGTTGGTGCGCTCGCGGACGCTCTGGGCCATGGTGTTGCCCACTACCAGCAGCAGGGTGAAGAAGACCGCCGCCACCACCCCGCGCACGATGGCGGTGGTATTGCCCACCTGCTGGGCGAAGGCCTGACCGAAGGCTTTCTCGGTGGTGGTCTTGGTCTCCGCCGGCGAGTTGGCGAAGAGGGCGTCGATATTCTCGGCGATCTGCGGTGCCAGATCCGGCTCGTCGATGCGGATCCAGTACCAGCCTACCTGCCCCAGCTGGCCGCCGGTGCCCTCCACCAGATAGTCGTATTGGAAGAAGAACTGGCTTTGATCGGCGTCCTGGCTGGCGCCCTCGTAGATGCCCACCAGGTCGAACTCCCAGAGCCGGGAGCCGTCAGCGCGCATCCAAATGTCGCCCTGAACGGGAATGGTGTCGCCGACCTCCCAGCCGAAGCGCTCCGCCAGGTCCTTGCCGGCGATGGCACCGGTGCGAGTGGCGAACCAGGCTTTCTTCTGCTCCTCCGGCAGGACGTACTCCGGATACATGCGCAGGAAGGGCTCGGGGTCGACGGCGATCTTGGGGAAGAAGTTCTTGGGCTCTTGATAGACCCCGCCGAACCAGCTGGCATGGGTGGCGAAGACCACGCCGTCCACCTGCTCCATGCGCGGGCCGTAGGAGTAGGGCAGGGGCTGGATCAGCGACACCCGGTGCTGGAGCACCAAGCGGTCGTTGCCCGCCAGGTCGACGCCGGCGTTGAAGCCTTTGTCGATGGCGGAGAGCAGGCCGTAGAGCAGGAAGGCCACCAGGATGCCCAGCACGGTGAGCACGGTGCGCACTTTGTGGTGGCGCAGATTGGCCAGGATCAGGTGCAGCAGCTTCACGCCGCCTCCTCTCCCCGCAGCCGTCCCTTGTCCAGATGCAGCACCCGATCCGCCCGCTCCGCCGCCCGCGGATCGTGGGTCACCATCAGCACGGTCTTGCCGTGGTCCTTGCTGAGCTGCTGGAGCAGATCGAGGATCTCGTCACCGCTCTGGCGATCGAGGTCGCCGGTGGGCTCGTCGCAGAGCAGCAGATCCGGGTCGATGACGATGGCCCGGGCGATGCCCACCCGCTGTTCCTGACCGCCGGAGAGCTGCCGCGGATAATGCTTGGCGCGATCCGCCAGACCCACCAGGGCGAGGGCGGTGGCGACGTGCTTCTTGCGCTGGGAACGGGAGAGCTTGGTGAGCAGCAGCGGCAACTCGACGTTGCGCTCGGCGGTGAGGGTGGGCATCAGGTTGTAGAACTGGAAGACCAGCCCCACGTGGCGGGCTCGCCAATCCGCCAGCTTGCCGCTGCTGAGCCGGTCGATGCGCTGTCCGGCCACGGTCACCTCGCCGCTGCTGGGTTTGTCCAACCCGCCGAGGATGTTGAGCAGGGTGCTTTTGCCGGAACCGGAAGGGCCCATGAGAGCGAGAAACTCGCCCTGGCGGATCTCCAGGTCGAGCCCTTGGAGCACGTCGATGCGTTCCTCGCCGCGGCGAAAGAGCTTGTGCACGCCGGAGACTTGTACCAGCGGTGCCGAGTCGGTGGGGCTGGGGGTGCTCATGGGATCTTCTCTCCTTGCTCGTCTGCTCAGGGAATGGGGTCGGCTCGGGAAATGGGAGGCTCAGGGTTCGCGCAAGTGGACCTTCTGTCCGTCTTCCAGCTTTCCGTCCTCGAGCTCGCCGGAGGCGTCTTTCACCACCACGTCGCCGGCGCGCACCCCGGCGACGATCTCTACCTTCTCGCCGCGCTCGTTGCCGGTTTGCACTGCCCGCCGCTCCAGGCGTTTGGCGGTGATGACGAAGACGTAGGGGCGGTCGTTCTCGGTGCGCACCGCCGACGCCGGCACCAGCCAGAGAGGCTGGGATTCATCCCGGGCTTCCACCTCGGTGTCGAGGAAGGAGACCTTGACGCCCATATCCGGCAGGATTCGAGGATCCAGCTGCTCGAAGGCAATGCGCACCCGCACCGTCGCTTTCTGACGGTCGGCGGCGGGGATGGTGGTGATCACCCGCGCCGGGATCTGCCAGTCGGGGTAGGCGTCGAGGGTGGCCTGGACGTCTTGATCGGGACGCACGCGGTTGATGTAGGCCTCGTTGACGTCGACCTCGATCTCCAGCGAGCTCATATCCACCAGGGTGCAGATGCCGGTGCGGGTGAAGCCGCCGCCGGCGGAGACCGGCGAGATCATCTCCCCGGGCTGGGCGTCCTTGGTCACCGCGACGCCGGCGAAGGGCGCGCGGATCACCGTGTCCTCCAGCTCTTGGCGGCGCAGCGCCACTTCCCGCTGGCGTACGGTGATCTGGTTCTCGGCGGTGCTCTTGCGCGCCCGGAGCGTGTCCAGCCGCGCCTGGGCGGTGTCCAGCTCGGCTTGGGCGCTGGCGTCCGCCGCCACCAGCCGTTCGAAGCGGTCTCGGCTCAGCTGCGCCTCCTTGAGGTCCGCTTCGATCTCGTCGACGGAGGTCTTGGCGGTCTCCAGCAATGCCTCGGCGAGGGCGAGCTGGCGGCGCTGCAGGGTGTCGTCGAGGAACGCCAGGGCCTGGCCTTCCTCCACCTCCATGCCTTCTTCGACCCGTACCTCCACGACTTTGCCGGTGATCTTGGAGGAGACGGTGGCTTGCAGGCGGGCGGTGACGTAGCCGGAGGCGTCGAGCACCGTGGCGGCGGTGGTGGCGGCATCGCCGCGGGCCTCTTCTACCGTCGCCGGGGTCACCAGCGGCGGCGTGGGGCGCACGCGCCACCAGATCACCGCTGCCACCACCAGTACCAACAACAAGATGACGACCGGCACCACCCACGGGCTGCCTCCGTCGTCGGGGGAGTCGCGCTCGATGCGCAGATCGTCCAGGGAAGGGGAATCGTTCATAAAATTCTTCTGAGACTTGACTTCGTCTCATTCTAGCGGAAGCGGTTTCAGGGGAAGTTACGACTCTTGGACGTTTGATGTTTCGCCGGGCGGCGGAGGGGAAGCCGGCGGCTGCCCTCGGTCCTACTTCGCTTCTTCGTAGCTGGCGCAGGAGCTGTCATTTTCCCACACCTCGACGCGGCCCACGGAGACCCGCGGGTCGTCCAGGCGCCGGCTCACCTCGCGGTAGACGTGCTGGCTCAGCAGCTCGGCGGTGGGGTTGAGCTGGTCGAAGGGCGGATGATCGTTGATCACCTGGTGGTCGTAGTGGCCCACGACCTCCTGGACCATCGCCTTGAGATGGGAAAAGTCGAGGACCATGCCCAGCTCATCGAGCTCTTCGGCGTTGAGGAAGACCCGGATCCGGTAATTGTGGCCGTGGAGATTCTGGCAGCCGCCGGTATGGCCGCGGATGAAGTGTCCGGCAGCGAAGGTGAAGTCTTTGAATACGGTAAACATGGTCGGTTCCTAGCGTTTCTCGGTTCTCGTCATGAGGGTTCTCGGGGCTGGCTTTTCAGGGTTGCCTCTCAGCGCTGGCTCTCAAAGCTGGGGCTGGTCCGGCGGTGCGGCGGGGAATCTCCGCGCTCTTCGTCCGGTTGTAGTCAATGGAGGGTGGGGAGCCAACAACCAGTAGTACCTCCAAAGAGGCTCCCCTCCCATCGGCGAGAGCCCTCCTATCAGCGAGATTCTCGTCACACACTCTCCTCCTCACCCCGGGCCGAAACTCCCTCCTCGGCCCGGGGCTTTTTCTAGCTTCAGCTCCCAGACCTCGCCCCATCGGCTCCTCGGGGGATCGGCCCCTTTCGGTAGCCCTTCGGGTCGGCATCAACGTACCACCCCCGGATCGCCATCGACCCGGGGGTGGAGAGAAGATTCGGCGGAGCTGCCTCAGTTCTGGGCCAGCTGGCGCAGCACGTAGTGCAGGATGCCGCCGTTGCGGTAGTAGAGCTGCTCCTGAGGCGTGTCGATGCGCAACCGCACCTCGAACTTGACGTCATCGCCGCCCTGGCGATGGGCCGTGACGTTGACCGTGCAGCCACTCTGGAAGTCGCCGTTGCCGGCCTCCGCCAGGCCCTCGATGTCGAAGGTCTCGTGGCCGGTGAGGCCCAGGCTCTCCACCGTATCGCCGGGGAGGAACTCCAGCGGCGCCACGCCCATGCCCACCAGGTTGCTGCGGTGAATGCGCTCATAGCTGCCGGCGATGACCGCCTGCACTCCCAACAGCCTCGGACCCTTGGCGGCCCAGTCGCGGGACGAGCCGGTGCCGTACTCCTTGCCCGCCAGGATGATCAGCGGTACCTCCTCGTCGCGGTACTTCATCGCCGCGTCGAAGATGCTCATGGGCTCGCCGTGGGGCAGGTGCAGGGTGTAGCCGCCTTCGATTTCCGGCACCAAGCGGTTGCGCAGCCGCACGTTGGCGAAGGTGCCGCGCATCATCACCTCGTGGTTGCCGCGCCGGGAGCCGTAGGAGTTGAAGTCCCGCGGCGCCACCCCGCGCTCCACCAGGTATTTGCCCGCCGGCTGATCGGATTTGATCGCTCCCGCCGGGGAGATGTGGTCGGTGGTGATGCTGTCGCCGAGCACCGCCAGGGGCCGGGCGCCGGAGATGTCCTGCACCGGATCCGGAGTCAGCCCCATGCCCACGAAGTAGGGCGGCAGCTTGACGTAGGTGGAGTCGTCGTCCCACTCGTAGGTGGCGCCCTCCGGAATCGGCAGCGCCCGCCAGCGCTCGTCGCCGGTGTAGACGTCGCTGTACTGGCGCACGAACATCTCCGAGAGCACCGATTCGCGGAGCGCCGTCTCGATTTCCGCCTGGCTCGGCCAGACATCCTTGAGGAAGACCGGCTGGCCGTCGGAGCCCTCCCCCAGGGGATCGTGCTGCAGATCGATGTCAATGCGGCCGGCGAGAGCGTAGGCCACCACCAGCGGCGGCGAGGCCAGGTAGTTGCCCCGCACCTCGGAGCTGATGCGGCCTTCGAAGTTGCGGTTGCCGCTGAGCACCGAGACCGTGGCCAGGCCGCGCTCGGCGATGGCTTCGGAGATGGGCGGCGCCAGCGGGCCGCTGTTGCCGATGCAGGTGGTGCAGCCGTAGCCCACGGTGTGGAAGCCCAGGTCCTCCAGGTAGCGGGTGAGGTCCGCTTCCTTCAGGTAGTCGGTGACCACCTTGGATCCCGGTGCCAGGGAGGTCTTGACCCAGGGCTGGACCTCCAGGCCTTTCTCCACCGCCTTCTTGGCCAGCAGGCCGGCGGCGAGCATCACCGAGGGGTTGGAAGTGTTGGTGCAGCTGGTGATGGCGGCGATGACCACCGCGCCGTCCTGCATCAGCCGGGCGCCCTCTTGGATGTGCGGATGCGCTTCCTCGAGGGTGGCGGTGGCGGTGTCCTGGACCACCTGCAGGCCGCCGCCGGAGGAGCTCTTGGCGGCGCCGGATTTGGCGTCGGCTTTGGCATCGGGGCGGGCGGTCTTGGACATCTGCTCCAGCACGCCGGCGAAGCTCTCCGCCACCTCACTCAGCCGCACCCGGTCCTGAGGCCGCTTGGGGCCCGCCAGGCTGGGCTCGACGGTGGCCAGGTCGAGCTCCAAAGTGTCGGTGTACACCGCTTCCGGGCTGTCGGCGGTGTGGAAGAGGCCCTGTTCCTTCATGTAGGCCTCCACCAGCTGCACCTGCTCCTCGGAGCGGCCGGTGAAGCGCAGATAGTCGAGGGTCAGCTCGTCCATGGGGAAGATGCCGCAGGTGGCACCGTACTCCGGCGCCATGTTGGCGATGGTGGCGCGGTCCGCCAGCCGCAGGTGGGCGAGGCCGGGGCCGAAGAATTCGACGAACTTGCCCACCACGCCCTTGCGCCGCAGCATCTCGGTGACGGTGAGCACCAGGTCGGTGGCGGTGGCTCCCTCCGGCAGCTCGCCGGAGAGGCGGAAGCCCACCACCTGGGGCACCAGCATGGAGATCGGCTGGCCGAGCATGGCGGCCTCCGCCTCGATGCCGCCGACGCCCCAGCCGAGGACGCCGAGGCCGTTGATCATGGTGGTGTGGGAGTCCGTGCCCACCAGGGTGTCGGGGTAGGCGAAGGGCGCGTCACCGCCGGCGCCGGTCATCACGCCGCGGGCCAGGTATTCGAGATTGACCTGGTGCACGATGCCGGTGGCCGGCGGCACCACCTTGAAGTTGTCGAAGGCGCTCTGGCCCCAGCGCAGGAAGGCGTAGCGCTCCTGATTGCGTTCGAACTCCCGCTCGGTGTTGATCAGGATCGCCGCTGCGGTGCCGTATTCGTCCACCTGCACCGAGTGGTCGATGACCAGCTCCACCGGCTGCAGGGGGTTGATCTTGTGCGGGTCGTTGTCGAGGTCGAGCATGGCGTTGCGCATGGCCGCCAGATCCACCACCGCTGGCACGCCGGTGAAGTCCTGGAGCAACACCCGGGCGGGCATGAAGGCGATTTCCTGGGAGGGCTCGGCCTGGGCGTCCCAGCGGGCCACGGCCTCGATGTCGTCGGCGGTGACGGAGGCGTCGTCTTGGCGCCGCAGGAGGTTCTCCAACAGGATGCTCAGGGCGTAGGGCAGGCGGCTCAGGTCGAAGCCCTGATCTTCGAGAGCCGGTAGGCTGGCGATGCGCAATTTGCGCCCGGCCAGCTCGACGGTGCGGTGGGACTGGAACGAATCGGTCATGGAAGGCTCCTGCTCTTCGATGCTGCTGATGCCATGGTCTTCCGGTCGAGGTCTACCGGTTGGGGGCCTATGGCTATGGACTTCTAATGCTACGGCCGCGATCCGTGGACACTGGTTCCGGGTGCTCGAGGCCTGGTCAATTCCTAATGCTTCGGACGAGGCCCGCGCTCTTCGGTGGATTTCTCCCCAAAACGGGCCATCTGTGGGACTTAGAAGATATCTCAATCCGGCTCTGGATGCGACTCCCGGCGGGTTTGTGCCTGGGAACGGGTGCCACCATGGGTTGCTGGATCCGCGGTAAGATCTTCGAGATGTCCAGCTTGCCCTCAGACCTCGAGGCTCCGGTTCTGCTGATCGCCATGCCTCAGGTCCTGGATCCCTACTTTCACCGCAGCGTCGTGCTGCTGTTGCACCATGAGGAAGAGGGCAGCGTCGGCTTCATCATCAACCGCACCACCGAGATCCGGGTGGCGGAGATCCTCCAGGGGATGGAGGTCACCTGGGGCGGAGAGTCAGCTCTCAAGGCCTATTTCGGCGGGCCGGTGCAGCCGCAGCTGGGGTCGGTGCTGTGCGTGCTGGATGCACCGCAGCACGCCGAGCTGGAGGAGGAGCTGGCGGCCAGCGAGATCCAGGACGGCCTGTGGGTGACCCAGCACCTGGGGGACTTGCAGCAGCTGGCGGAGGAGCCGCCGGAGCGCTTCCGCCTGGTCCTGGGGTATGCCGGCTGGGGGGAAGGACAGCTGATGGAGGAGATCGAGCGCAACGACTGGCTGATCGCTCCGGTGGACCAGGAGTTGGTCTTCGGCGAGCCCGACGCCGTGTGGGCTCAGGCCCTGCACAGCGTCGGCGTCGATCCGGCGGCGTTGCAGTCGTGGCCCACCGGCGGCGGCGATGCCAATTGAGTCTTCCCGTGGCGAGCAAGCGCGGCTGAAGCGATCATTTCGAAAAGGAGAGCCTCATGTGGATCGTCCTGCAGATCATCATTAACGGTCTTGCCCTGTGGCTGGCGGCCTATCTGGTGCCCGGCATCGTCTACAGCGGCAATATCGTCTACCTGCTCTTCGCCGGGTTGGTCATGGGCCTGGTCAACATCCTGATCAAACCGGTGGTGACGCTGCTCTCGCTGCCCCTGATCATCCTCACCCTGGGCCTCTTCTACTTGGTGGTCAACGGCCTGATGCTGGCCTTGGTGGCGACGCTGCTGCCGGGGTTGACGGTGCAGGGCTGCATGCCGGCGATCCTTGGCGGCATCGTCATCGGCGTGTTCAACTGGGTGGTGCGGGGCCTGGTCTTCGACCGGGATTGATCCCTCGCTGGAGCCGCGCCTGGGCAACAGGCCGTTGGCAGTGGAGAAGGCAGTAGTTGGAATAGCGAGTGGGAGGCTCGGATGACGTCAGATTCTTCGTCCTCGATGCAGCGACCCGGAAACGGCAAGCTGGCGGTGGTCACCGGCGCCAGCTCGGGTATCGGTGCCGCCGCCGCCCGGCAGCTGGCGGCGGCGGGCTTCCAGGTGGTGGCCGGCGCTCGGCGGGTGGACCGCCTGCGCCGGGAGCTTCCGGACGGCGCCGTGGGGCTGCCCTTGGACGTCACCTCCGAGGCCAGCGTCGCCGCCTTCGCCGAGCAAGTGCCCCATCTCCACGTGCTGGTCAACAACGCCGGCAAGGCCTTGGGGGTGGAGCCGGTGGAAAAGGCGGACTTGGACAAATGGGAGGAGATGTACCAGACCAACGTCCTGGGGGTGCTGCGCATGACCAAGGCTCTGTTGCCGGCGCTGGAGGCTTCCGGGGACGGACATCTGATCCAGGTCGGTTCCATCGCCGGCTTTGAGACCTATCCCGGTGGTGCCGGCTATACCGCTTCCAAACACGCTCAGCGCGCTCTCAGCCACACCCTGCGGCTGGAGCTCTTGGGGCGGCCCATCCGGGTGACGGAAGTCAACCCCGGATTGGTGGACACAGAATTCTCGAAGGTGCGGTTCGGGGGCGATCAACAACGGGCGGATAGCGTGTATCAGGGCATGGAGCCCCTCACCGGGGACGACGTGGCCGAATGTATTGTTTGGGCGGCGACCCGGCCGCCCCATGTCAATATCGATGAAATCCTCGTGCGGCCTCGGGACCAGGCTCGAGCGACCCTGGTCTACCGCCGTTCCGACGGCGACTAGCAGCAAAGCTGACGGGATGCAGGCTGCGGGATGTAGGCTGGCGGGGGTGAGGAGGAGAGCGATGAGGTCGAGAGGAGTTGTGCTGATCGTGACGCTGGCGCTGGTCGCCGGGGTCGTGACCGCCGGCTGCGGCGAGCTGATGCTGGAGCGCAGCGAAGGCGAGAAGCTGTGGCGCAAGCTCTGCGCCGAGTGCCACGGGGTGGACGGCGCGGGCAAGAATCCCAAATATAGTCGCTATGCCGGCAACAATCTGCTGGACAATCACTGGGTCGAGGGCGGCGAGCCCTGGGTCATCGAATCAGTCATTCGGGAGGGGATCTTCCCCACCATGCCGGCCTTCGACGATCTCAGCGACAGCGAGATCGAGGCCATCATCGAGCACATCCGCGAGCTGCGCGGCGGAACTTGATTCCACGGCTCACGGAGTTGGGAGAGGACCCATGGATCCCCAGAAACTGAAAGAGGTCTACCATCGCCTCGAAGCCCTCGACGAGCGGCTGACCTACAAGGTGCGGCCGCGTTCCGGCGGCGGCCTGAGCCGCCCCAGCGTCGAGCAGCTGGAGGAGCGGCACCGCCACCTGGCGGAGTTCACCGTCGAGCTCAAGGACATCGTCCACGGTTTGATTGTGGCGATTGCGACCCGGCCGAAACCCAAGAGCTAGCCGGCGCCCATCGCACGCCATCTCGCCGCGTGCTCGTCCCTCGGCTTGTGCGGCGTACACACGGTACGCCTCCGCGCCTCGCTCCTGCGCTGCGACGATCTGACGCACGCTGAGCACCGGCAACGACGGGGGAGGTACTTGCCAACGGCCGCCGATTCGACGGACCAGTGAGCTTCCGGGAGACGTCCCAGCGTCGAGGGCGGGGGCGGTCAGTCCCGATAGAACTCGATGTTGACGTAGAGGTCGCGGGCCACCTCCAGGCCGTATTTGAGCGTCGCGATGGTCATGGTGGCGGTCTCGTGGCGCTCGTCCTCGCTCAGCCCCTCCTCGTCGTCATAGCCGTCGATGGGACGCTTTTTGCTGTCCCGCCAGTGCACCAGGACCTTCGCTTCCCAATCGTTGTCGGACTCGTTGGTGTAGTCGAGCTCGATGACCACCGTGTCGGCGTAGGGGGTGTCGCCACCGCGGAAGATGTTGGACTTGCGGATCTTGCGGTCGTCGTGCTTGACGCGGATGCGGTGCAGGGTCACCGGCCCGTCCTCGACCTCCAGGTCGTACCAGCGGTCGAGCTCGAAGGGGAAGGTCTTTTCGATCTCGCCAGCGTCGGCGATGGCGGCCGGAATCAGGGCCGACAAGAGGGCGAATACGGCCAGGGCGATGTTGAGCTTGCGCATGAATCTTCTCCTCGAAATCACTTTTCGTTGGGAACTCTCGGGGCCGGCTGAAAGCTCTCGATCTCGCCGGCGTCTGACTTTCACCACGGGCAGCTAGCGTTTTGTGAGGAGCTCAGTATATCGGGGCGCCCCGCGGGAGAGCCATCCGGCGGAATCCTCAGGCCGAGACCGCTGCGGGAGGATAGGTGGCGTTGCTTGACCGCTTTGAGCGCCTTGATTACGCTGATTCTTAGACGGTTCTCTTGCTTTTCCGGCGGCTCGGTGCCCGATGATGTCGCCGCTTCGTTCATTCCTCGACGTAGGAGCTTCCCGGTCATCCCAAGCGAAGAACCCGCCTCCGTCAACGCGCTCTTCGAAGATCTTCTGGAGCGCTATGGCGGATGGCTGCGGCAGACGTTGGTGCGCCTGTGCCCGTCAGATCTCGGAATCCAGGTCGATGATCTGGAGCAGGAGGTCCGGGTGCGGGTATGGAAAGCCCTCCAACGTGAGAGGAATGTGCGCCACCCTGCGTCTTTTCTCTACAGAGTGGCGGCGACCACCACCCTCGACGCCATGCGCCGGGCGCGGACTCGCCGGGCCAAGGATCAACAGGCCCTGGCCGAGGAGGGGGAGGCGGAGGAGGCCACCGCGGCGCCGCTGGCCCATCCGGGACCGTCCCCGGAGCTGCTGGCGCGGCGCAACGAGGTACTGGCCCAGGCCGACGAGGTGGTGCGCCAGCTGCCGCCGGATCGGCGTCGGGCGGTGAACCTCTACCTGCGGGGCTTCAGCTCCAACGACATCGCGGAGCTCACCGGTTGGACCGAGCCGCGGGCCCGCAACCTGCTGTACCGGGGGCTCGCCGTGGTGCGCGCCGAGCTCCGCGCCCGAGGATTCGATTATGAAGATACGTGACCAGGACCTACGCGACCTCGCCGGCGACGCGCCGTCTCCGGGAGAGTGCCCGCAGCCGGAGGCCTGGGTACGGCTGGCCGCCGAGGAGATCACCGGCAAGGAGCGGGAGGAGCTTCTGCTGCACCTCGAGAGCTGCGCCGACTGCTCCGCGGAGATGCGGGTAGCCCTGTCCCTGCGGCGTCTCACCGAAGGCCTGGAATCAGAGGTTGCCGCAGCGGAGAGCCCGGAGGAGGCGTCCGCATCGGAGCCTCCCGAGGCTTCCGAAGTCCCCGATCCCTACGGATCCCGAGAGCCCCTACGCCCCGCCACTCCCATGCCTCCCCGCGGCGTGCGCGCCCCTCGCCGCTGGTGGCCCCAGCTGGCGGCGGCGGCGGTGGTGGTGCTGATGGCGGTGGGTGGGTTGCAGCTGTGGCGCGTCAACACCGGTGACGTCGATCCGGGGCCGCCGGGGGGCGAGCGCCTGCGGGAGGCTACCGGTGCCGTGACGCCGGCGCCGGGCAGCGTCCTGGAGCAAGCACCCTCCACCCTGTCCTGGCCGCCGGAAGTCGGCGCCACGGCCTATCGCGTCACCCTCTTCGCCAGCGACGCCGAGCCGCTGTGGACCAGCGAGGCGGTCGCCGTTTCAGAGATCTCGCTGCCGGCGGCGGTGCAGGAGCGCCTGGAGGCCGGCGGCGCGTACTTCTGGATCGTCGAGGTGGAAGGTTCAGTGCGCCGGGGCCGCCTCGGTCCCTATGAGCTGAGTCTGGAGCCATGAACCCGCAGCAGCGCAGGGCGCGATTCCCGACAGCCAGCCCAGGGAAAGCCGGCGGTCGGCCGGTGGTGGTGTCGGTGCTGGCCCTGGTGGTGGCCTTGCTGGCGGGCTGTGGGCCCGGAGGAGAGGAGCCCCCGGGGCCGGGGCTGCCTCCGCCGCCTACGGTGGGCGTGGTGGTGGAAAAGCTTCCTCCGGGCATCGACGCCGACCAGGCAGTGTTGCAGGTTGGGGATCGGCTCATCGCCTGGAGCCGGCCCCGGGGACCGGAGGATGGGGCTGCTGGCGGTCAGCTCACAGGTGGCGAGCCCGCCGGCGGCCCCATCCGCACCCCCTTCGACCTGCTCTTCGCCCAAGTCGCCCAGGCCCCCCGGGGCGGTGTGGTGGTGCGCGGCTGGCGCGACGGGGAGCCCTTTGCCATCGAGCCGCCGGAGCGGGAGTGGGAGCTGCAGAAGCACCCCGCCCTCGATCCGGCGGAGCAGGAGCACTACGACCAAGCCCTGGAGCTCTCCCGCCAAGACGACTCCACCGGCGCGGCGAAGATTCTCGTCGAGATGGCGGACCAGCGGCGACAGGCCGGGATGCTTCAAGGCTCCGCCTGGCTCGACCTCATGGCCTCCACCGCCTGGGCCAGCGACCACCGCTGGGAGGAGGCGGAGGCCGCCGCCCAGCGGGCGCGGGACGACCTCGACGGTCCCGGCGATCTGTGGGCGCTGTCGTGGGTGGAGGAGACGGTGGCCAGCTGGCGCACCCGGCAGCAGAATCACCAGGGCGCCATCGAAGCCATCCACCGCGCCACCGAGCTGCGGCGCCAGGTCCCGGACGCCGCCCTGGGGGTGGCCCGGGCGCTGGAGAAGGCCGGCGAGCTGGAGTACCGCCGCCGCCGTCTCGACGCCGCCGAGGAGGCCTACCGGGGAGCTCTGGAGCTGGTCCAGCGCTGGGCTCCGGGGAGCCTGCGGGAGGCGCGGGCGACCAATCAGCTGGGCAAGATCTACGCCATCCGGGGCGATCTGGTGGCGGCGGAAGAATATTTCCGCACCTCCCTCGCCGTGCGCCAGGAGCTGGCTCCGGGCACTCTCCAGGAGGGGCACAGCCTCAACAGCTTGGGCACCGTCCTCAGTTTGCAGGGAGACTTGACCGGGTCCCAGGAAGCCTTGGAGCAGGCACTGGAGCTGTTCTCGGAGCAGCTGCCGGGGAGCTCGGCCCACAACACCGTGCTGCACAACCTCGGCCTGCTGGCGACGGAGCGGGGCGACCTGGTCACCGGCGAGGAGTATTACCGCCAGGCTTTGGAGTCCAGCGAGCGCCACGATCCGGGAGGCATGTCGACCACCGTCACCCTCAACAACCTGGGAACCCTCGCTCGTCGCCGCGGGGATCTGGCGGCGGCGGAGGACTACCATCGCCGAGCCCTGGCGATCCGGCGAAAGATTGCCCCCGGCGGTCTGGACGAGGCCACCAGCCTACTGAACTTGGCGTCCCTGGCCATGGACCGGGAGCAGCTGGATGCGGCCTGGGAGCTCCTCCAGGACGCCCACGCCATCCATCGCCGGGAGGTGCCGGACACCGCTCAGGAGGCCCGGGCTCTGACCCATCTCTGCCACGCGGCCTGGCGGCGGGGGCAGTTGACGGAGGCCCGGGAGCATTGCCAGCGAGCCCTGGAGATCTTTCGGGAACGGACTCCGGGGAGTCTCGACCACGCCAAATGCCTGCACCATCGGGGTCGGGTCGCACTGCTCCAGGGCGAGCTGCGACGGGCTGAACAAACGCTCCGGGACGGCCTGGAGATCCTCGACCAGCTGGCGCCGGGCACCGATGACCAGGCTCGATCGCTGCAAACCCTGGCGGAGATCCTCATCGCCGCCGGTCGGGAGGAGGAGGCGGCGGAGGTCCTGGAGCGCGCTACCGAAGCTCTCGACGCCCAGCGGGGCAAGATCGGCGGTTCGGATCAACAGCAGGCGCTGTATGGAGCCAAGGCCCTGGAGGTCTATCGCCGCCGGGTGGATCTGGCGCTGCGCAACGGCGACACTTCGGCGGCCTTGGACGCATTGGAGCGCTCCCGGGCGCGGGTGCTGCTCTCGCTGCTGGCGCAGCGGGAGCTGGTCTTCTCCGCCGATCTGTCGTCGGAGCTGGACCGCCGCCGCCGGCAGCTGGCGGTGGAGTACGACCGGGCTCAAGAAGAGCTCGCCGGGCTCAGCGCCAAGGCGGACCCGGAGCGGGTGGCGACGGTTTTGGAGCGCCTGCGCGGATTGCGCCAGCAGCAGGACGAGGTGCGCGCCGAGATTCGCCGGGCGTCACCTCGCCTGGCGTCGCTCCAGGACCCCCAACCGTTGGACGCTGCCGCGGCTCGCCGGGCGCTGGATCCGGGGACCGTGGCGCTCTACTACTCTCTGGGCGAGGAATCCGGCTGGCTGCTGGTGGTGACCCGCGACGCCGAGCCCCGGGCCATCCCTCTGGCCGTCTCCGAGGCCGAGCTGCGGGCCAAGGTGCAGCGCTGGCTGCTGGTTCTGGAAGCACCGGGAACCGGCCTCACCGCGGTGCGTGCCCTGGGGACCGAGCTCTACGATCTGCTGGTGGCGCCGGCGGAACCGGAAATCGCCGCCGGCGAGCGCATCCTGGTGATCCCCGACGGCCCCCTCCACGGCTTCCCCTTCGGTGCCCTGGTGAGCTCTGAAGAGCCAGTGAGCTCCTCCGATGCGGCGACCAATGCCCCGGCAGCACGGTCCCCAGACTCGTCTCCCACGGTGCCCCCCTACCTGGCTGCCTGGCGCCCCCTGCACTCGGCCCTGTCGCTGACCCTCTACCACCAGCTGGCCCTTTCTCATCAGCTGGCGGAGGAGCAGGAAGAGGGGCCGGACGGCGAGGTCCGGATCGCCGCGGCGCTCTTCGGCGATCCTCTCTTCGGGGGTTCTGCAGAGGCCGGGAACGAGGACCAGGCGCCCGCCGAAGGGCCGCTCTCGGAAGTCCGGCGGGGGGCCGCCCTCGCGCCGCTGCCCACCAGTCGCCTCGAGGTCGAGACCATCGCCGAGCTCCTCGGCCAGGAGGCCCGGGTCTTCGTCGGCGAGGAAGCCACCGAGGTTGCCGCCCGCAACGCCGGCGACAACGTGCGCTATCTGCACTTCGCCACCCACGCGGTGATGGACGAGCGCTTCCCCCTCGACTCGGCGCTGGTGCTCAGCCGCCCCGACGAGGTCCGCCCCGGCGAGGACAACGGCCTGCTCCAGGCCTGGGAGATCTTCGAGGGAGTGCGGGTGGACGCCGAGCTGGTGACCCTCTCCGCCTGCCGCAGCGGCCTCGGCCGGGAGATCGCCGGCGAGGGCATGGTGGGGCTGACCCGCGCCTTCCAATTCGCCGGTGCACCGGCGGTGGTCTCCGCCTCCTGGAGCGTCCCCGACCGCTCCACCGCTGCCCTCATGGCCCGCTTCTACGCGCGCTTGGAAGCGGGGGAGAGCAAAGACGAAGCCCTCCGCGGCGCTCAAATGGAGCTCGCTGCCGGCCCGGTGGACCTACCGCGAGGCCCGACCCCGGGCCCCGGCTGGCTGTGGGAACCGATCCGCTCCCTCTTCTGGTCCCGCCCCCCGGCGGAGACCGTCGACGCTTCCCATCCCTACTACTGGGCGGGCTTTCAGCTCACGGGTCGCTGGAAATAGTTCCTCCCTTCTGAATCGCTCAGCAGATGCCTTGACTTCGGAGCGGCGGCCTCCTGCCGCTCTTTCTTGCCGCATTCTCGATAAGAATGAACTTTTTGTGTGCTCAGTGCACTCATGACATGAGCGCGATCCTGAAGTGACGGGTTCGCGGTGATCGCAAAAATTTTTGGACGGAATGAAGGGAGTCGAACGATGAGGCATTGGAGACAAAGTTTGCACAGGTCGGTAGCGGGTTTGCTGTGGGTGATGGCGGCGGTGATGTTCGTCGGCGCTTTGCAGGCGGACTCCATCAAGGGCTGGTTCCTGGCCGGAAGCCAGCCGCAGGACTATGAGATGGGTGTCGAGGATCTGGGGGACGGCAAGGGGAAGGCGGCCTACCTCCACTCGAAACAGGGAGCGAGCGCCGGCGGCTTTGGAACCGTGATGCAGAACGTCTCTCCGGAGCGCTATCGCGGGCAGCGGGTGCGTCTGTCCGGCCTTCTCAAATCCAACGACGTCAAGGGCTGGGCCGGCTTCTGGCTTCGCATCGACGGGAAAGACGCTCGGCAGCCTCTGGCCTTCGACAACATGGTCGACCGGGGTGTCCGCGGTACCACGGAATGGCAGCGCTACTCCATCGTTCTCGACGTGGCGGAGGAAAGCCGGAATATCGCGTTCGGCTTCCTGCTGGCAGGCTCCGGCCAGCTCTGGGCTGACGAGTTGGACTTCGAAATCGTCGACGAAAGCGTGCCCTTGACCGGAATCCAACAAGGAGCGGGAGCTTCAGACGAGCCGGGCAATCTGGGCTTCGAAGGCGACAGGTAGTCGCGGCCCGAAACCGCGAAAGTCATCGGGAAGAGCGAAATCATCAGAAGTGAGAGGGGAGAAAGAGAATGTTGATGCGATACGGATGGTTGCTGGTCACCATGTTTCTTTTGGTCACTGCTGCGGCGGACGCCGAGAAGGTTCTGTCTACGGGCACCAAGGTTTGGTTCAAGGCCGGAAGCGCGCCGGAGCAGTACGAAGTCGTCTGGAATGAGGAGGAAGACGAGGGGGAGCCGATGGTGCATCTGCGATCCATCGACCCTGACAGCGCCCCCGGGTTCGGTACCGTGATGCGGAATCTCGCGGCCGATCATCTTCGTGGCGAGAGGGTCAGGCTCTCGGGAGAGGTCAAGGCAGAGCAGGTCGACAACTGGGCTGGGCTATGGCTCAGGGTTGATCGTCGAGACGGACGTCGGCCGCATGGCTTCGACAATATGCATGATCGGCCGATTCGCGGTACCACCGGATGGAGTCATCATGAGGTCATCGTGGACGTGGCGGAGGATGCGGAGAGCCTGGCGATGGGTTTCTTGCTCAACGGAGCAGGCCGTTTGTCGGTACGCAATCTGCAACTGGAAGTTGTGGGCCAGAATTTTCCGGTCACCGGCCGAGGGAATGGCACTGGCCAGCCCGCTGAACCGATGAATCTGAGCTTCGATGGAAAGTGAGCTGAGGCTTGAAGCTCTCAGTCTCTGCGGCTCGCCCTCCGATCTCGTCTTCGGCGGGGCGGGCCGTAGGTCCATTCTCGGACGAAGGAGATCAGCGCCTGGTGGCGCGGATTGTCGACGGCGAGGCCGAGGCGATGGACGAGTTGGTCTCACGCTACAAAGACCGCGTCTATCAGCTATCGGTCTGGCAGGTGGGGGTCGAGCATGCCGAGGATCTGGCTCAGGAGGTCTTCGTCGAGATCTTTCGTTCCATCGCGAGATTCCGAGGGGAGTCGCGGTTCAGCACTTGGCTGGTGTCGGTGGTGCGCAACGTCGGAAGGGGCTACCGCAGAAGGCTGGGCAGGGAACGAGCCCGCATGGCTCCGGTGACCATGGAAGTTTTGGAGGAGCTACCGGCGAAAGGCCAGGATCCCGCCTCAGGGCTCTCTCGCGGCGAGCTACGGCGGCGCCTGAAGCAGGCCATGGCCCGGCTCTCCGACGAGCATCGGGACACCATGATTCTCCGGGAGTGGGAAGGGCTTTCGTATCAGGAGATCGCCGATACTCTGAGCATTCCGGTGGGTACGGTCCGTTCTCGCTTGAATGCGGCGCGGAGCCATCTGGCGCGTTGGATCGGTAGGAGGCATGGATGATGCGTTGTCACGAGATTCAGGCTTTGCTCAGCGAGTGGCTCGACGGGGAGCTCGAAAGTTCCCGGACGCAGGATGTAGCCGCTCACCTCGACGGCTGTGCCGAGTGCCGAAGAAGGCTCGAAGAGCTGGCGGTACCTGGCCGGGCGTTGCGGGAGATGGTTCCTCAGGCGGCTCCCCCGGGATTCGAAGCTCGGCTCGCGGCTCGGTTGCAGAGAGAGGGGCTCCGGGGCCCGGAGCGACGTCTCCGCGGGCTCGGAGCTTCACGGTGGCGGATCGCTGCGCTCTTGCTCTTGGCGGGAGTTCTGCTGGTGGTGCTGGTGCTGAGCTTTCTCACGCCGTCGTCACTCCGAGAAGCGCAATCACGGCTCGCCGATCAGGCCGTTGCGCCGCCGACGTCGCCTTCGCTGACAGGTGTCGACAAGCCCGGTACCGTCGGGCTCGCCGGCCGCTGCTCCTCGCCAATGGCCGGCGCCGATTGCTGGTCGCAGAGTCCTTGTTCCAGCGCCCTGGAATGCCCCTCGCCTCAGCCGATGGTCAGCTCCCAAGAGCCGGGAGTGTCTTCCTTCGAGAGCCTCCAGCTACCGGCCGACACTCCCGGCCGGATGGCCGGTTTCGAGGTGGGCCTCGCCGAGCCGGAGCTGCTAGGTAGTTGGAGAGCCGGAGAGCTGGAGCTCAGCGGGTCTTGAGCTTCGACCATTGGTAGGCCGCCAGCAGGGGGGAGCCGGTGCCGTCGCCGAGCATCCAGAGGACCGAGGGGAGGGGGCGCAGACCGCCTAAGAGCGCTTGGCCGCGGCGGTTGCCGAGGATCATCATGGCGGTGGCGAGGCCTTGGGCGTCCACCGCCAGCTCGCTGGAGGCGATCACCGCCTGCACACCCTCGGCGGGTTGGCCGGAGTTCTGGTCGATGAACGGCGGGTAGAGATCGCCGCCGATGATCAGCGGCTCCTCGTCGGCGCGGGTGAGGGCGATGGCGCGGTCGCGGATCCACACCTCGTCCAGCGGCTGGGTGTAGCCTTCCACCACCGGCAGGGTCAGCCGCCAGCCATAGCCGCCGGGGCCGTCGCCGATTCCGCGGCGCACCCATCCCACCTCCACCCAGGCATTGTCGCAGCCGTGGTCGCTGAGCACCGCCAGCGCCCGATCCACCGCATACCCTTGGGCGAAGCCCCATAGATCGACACTGCTCCCCGCCGCCAGGGTCGCCGTGCCGGCGGTGGGGTCGAGGGCCAGGCGATTGCATTGGGCGCTGGCCACCGCCTCCGACAACGCCGAGCCGCGGGGCAGTCCCCGGGCGGCGACCCCGGAGTCGTCGTGGAGGCCCCACAATCTGTACAGCCGGCCGCCCAACGGACCGTGGGCGCCGCGGGACCAGATGCAGAAGTCCCGGGCGCGGGAGAGCAGGGCCAAGATGCGGCGGTCCAGGGACACCGCCTGGCCGCGGGCCGCACCGTTGAGCCGGGCGATGCCCTGCTCCGCGTCGCCGTTCACCCGCGACAGGGCCTCGATCTCCAGAATCTCCTCCATCGCTGCTTCGATGGCGGTGCGGGCTTGGTCTTGGGGCAATCCTCGGACTTCGATTTCCATCGCCTGACCAAAAGCCTCCGCCGCCATGCGCACCGGCTCCACCGGTGGGCCAGCTGCGGGACCGGCGAGGGCCGGTGACACGATGGCGGTGGTGATCACCATCAGCAAGAGAAGAAAGGCCGGATGCGGGTTCGATCGGGGGGAAGAGCGATAGGGCATGCATCGATGATAGCGCGCTAGCGGCTTGCGGGTGCTCTGAGGACGCCCGCCGGCGCTCCGAGGAGGTTGATGGTGGATGCTGGAAGGAGCCTTCGCCGGCGTTTACACTGGGAGCGTTCGTCCTCTGCGGTGCGATCCCGTCCTGTCCTTATGAACATCCTGTCCTGAAGATTCGCCCCGTCCTGAAGACTCGCCCCGTCCTGAAGACTCGGAGTGCTCCCACCATGAACCAGCTCATCGTGTTCGCCGTCGGGCGATTTCTGCGCATTCTCGGTCGCATTGCCCCCCGGCGCGCCGGGCGCTTCGCCTTCCGCATGTTCTGCACACCGCGCTTCCGGGGCAAGGTTCCGGGCGTGGTGGAGTCGGTGATGGAGGCCGCCGAGAGGCTGGCCTTGGAGGTCGAGGGCCAGCGCATCCAGGCCTACCACTGGCCCCATCCGGAGCGCGGTGAGGAGGCGCCATTGGTGATTCTGGTTCACGGCTGGGAGTCCCGCGCCGCCCGGCTCGCCGTGTGGGTGGAGCCTCTGCGGGCGGCGGGGTTTCGGGTCGCGGCGGCGGATGCCCCGGCCCACGGCGAGTCCGAGGGCAAGATCACCTCGCCCCGGGGATTCGCTCTGGCGTTGATGGCGCTGGCCGAGGAAGTGGGGGCTCCGGCGGCCTTGGTGGCCCATTCGGTGGGCGGACTGGCCAGTTTCCTGGCGGTGACCGCCGGTGAGCTCCTGGGTTTTTACAACCTGCAGCCCCAGCGCATGGTGATTCTCGCCGGCGCCGAGAGCGGTGTCGACGCCACCGCCTATTTCTGTCGCGCGCTGGGCCTGCCCCGGTCCTTGCACCGCCGCATGCTCGACGCCGTGGTGGAAGTCTTCGGATTCTCCATGGCCGAATTCGACGCCCACCGCCGGGCGGCGGAGGTCACCAGCCCCGTTCTGTGGCTCCACGATCCGGAGGATCCGGAAGTGCCCTTCGAAGGGGCGCAGCGGGTCGTGCGGAAGAGCTCGCGGGTGCAGCTGGAGACCGTTCCCGGTCTCGGCCATCACCGCATCGCCCGGGATCCGGAGATCATCGCCCGGGGGGTCGAGTTCTTGGCGCCGATCCTGTCGGCGGGCGAAGCGGGACCTGTCGAGGAGCCTGCTGGCGTTTGAGCGGCGAGAGCTACCAGCCGAGGAGCCAGGCGAAGATCAGCGGCGCCACGATGGTGGCGTCGGATTCGATGATGAAGCTGGGGGTTTCCGGGGTCAGCTTGCCCCAGGTGATTTTCTCGTTGGGCACGGCGCCGGAGTAGGAGCCGTAGCTGGTGGTGGAGTCGCTGATCTGGCAGAAGTAGGCCCAGTGGGGCGCCGGCTGGCGCAGATCCTGCTCGATGAGGGGAACCACGCAGATGGGGAAGTCGCCGGCGATGCCGCCGCCGATCTGGAAGAAGCCCGCCGGCCGCTCGCCGGCGGTCTCGCGGTACCAATCCACCAAATACGTCATGTACTCGATGCCGGTGCGCACGGTGTGGGGATTCTCGATGTCGCCCTGGATGCAGTGAGCGGCGAAGATATTGCCCAGGGTCGAATCCTCCCAGCCCGGCACGATGATCGGCAGATTTTTCTTCGCCGCCGCCATCAGCCAGCTGTTGTCGGGATCGATCTGGTAGTGCTTCTCGAGCTCGCCGGAGAGCAGCAGCCGGTAGAGGAACTCGTGGGGAAAATAGCGCTCGCCGGCCTTGTCCGCGTCCTCCCACAGCTTGATCACGGTGTGCTCGATGCGCCGCATCGCTTCCTCTTCGGGAATGCAGGTGTCGGTGACCCGATTGAGCTGGCGCTCCAACAGCTTTTGCTCGTCGGCCTTGGTGAGGTCGCGGTAGTTGGGGACCCGCACGTAGTGATCGTGGGCCACCAGATTGAACACGTCCTCCTCCAGGTTGGCGCCGGTGCAGGTGATGATCTGGACCTTGTCCTGGCGGATCATCTCGGCCAGCGAAAGTCCCAGCTCGGCGGTGCTCATGGCGCCGGCGAGGGTGATCATCATCGAGCCGCCGTCCTCCAAATGCTTTTCGTAGGCGCGGGCGGCATCCATCAACGCCGCGGCGTTGAAGTGACGGTAGTGGTGGTCGATGAACCGGGAGACAGGACCTCGTTCCATGCTGCGAACCCTTCCTCTGACTTCAACCTTCGCCAGACTTCAAACGTCGAATCTCGGTCTGCGATGCTTCTCATCCGCGGGCCTTGCGCGGGTGGCGCCGGGCGCTGAGATCATTGTTTCACGCCCCCTCAATTCCCGCTGGAGGTCCACCGGTACCTTCGCTTCGGCACCGGCGACCTCTCGCACCAATCGCGGCACCAAGTAGCCCGGCAAGCGGCGGGTGAGGCCGGCGGCGAGGCGCCGGGCTTCGGGCTCCGGAACTTCGAAGTGAGCGGCGCCGTCCACCCGGTCCAGCAGGTGCAGATAGTAGGGCAGCACCCCGGCGGCGAAGAGCACTTCGCTGAGCTCCTCCAGCACCGCCACATCGTCGTTGACGCCGCGCAGCAGCACCGCCTGGTTGAGCAGCGTGACCCCCGCCCGGCGCAGCCTCTCCAAGGCTTCCACCACCGCATCGTCGATCTCCCGCGGGTGGTTGGCGTGGATCACCAGCACCGGCCGTAGCCGCGAGCCCGCCAGCCACTCCAGCAGCTGGTGGTCGATGCGCTCCGGCAGCACCACCGGCAGCCGGCTGTGGATCCGCAGACGGCGCAGATGGGGGATGGCGGTGAGGCGCTGGACCAGCTCCGCCAGCTGGCCGTCGCTCACCGACAGGGGGTCGCCGCCGCTGAGGATCACCTCCACCAGGCTCGAATCCGCCGCCAGATGCTCCAGCGCTTGGTCCCAAGTGCCGCGGCCGCTGCTCTCGGCGTAGGGGAAGTGGCGGCGGAAGCAGTAGCGGCAGTGGACGGCGCAGGCGCCGGTGACCACCAGCAAGGCCCGGCCGCGGTATTTGTGCAGCAGCCCCGGGGTGGGGTGGGACTCGCTCTCCGCCAGCGGATCGGTGGAGAATCCCGGTGCCGGCTGCGCTTCCCGGTCCACCGGCAAGACCTGGCGCAGCAGCGGGTCGGCGGGGTCGCCGGGGCGCATGCGGGCGGCGAATCCGCGAGGCACTCGCAGGGGAAACTGGCGCCGCGCCGCCGCCGCGTCCTCGGGAACGCCGAGAGCGGCGGGGGAGAGCTGCAGCAGCTCCAGGAGCTCGAGGGGATCGGAGATGGCCTGAGTCAGCGCTTGCTGCCAGGCTGGAGTGCTTCGTACTATCATGGGTGACCCGGTCCTCAATGGCTCAGTGACCGAAGATTCCAAGCATTCAACCATATTGCGACCCAGCTCCGAGGAAACTATGGCTTATAGCACCAACCAATTGAAGAGCGGCCTGAAGGTCATGCTCGACGGCGACCCCTGCACCATCATCGACACCGAGTTCGTCAAACCCGGCAAGGGGCAGGCCTTCGTCCGCGTCAAGCTGCGCAACCTCTCCACCGGCAGAGTGCTCGAGAAGACCCTCAAATCCGGTGAGGGCTTCGACGAAGCGGACGTGATGGAAACGGATATGCAGTACCTCTACACCGACGGGGAGTTCTGGCACTTCATGGTCCCCGACACGTTCGTCCAGCACCAGGCCAACGCCAATGCCATGGGCGACACGGTGAACTGGATCAAAGAAGAGGATATGTGCACCGTGACCCTCTACAACGGTCATCCCCTCTCCGTCACCGCCCCCAACTTCGTGACCCTCAAGGTGACCCAGACCGACCCCGGCCTCAAGGGCGACACCTCCTCCGGCGGCAGCAAGCCCGCGACTCTGGAGACCGGTGCCGTGGTGCGGGTACCGCTCTTCATCCAAGAAGAAGAGGTGATCAAAGTCGACACCCGCTCCGGCGAATACGTCTCCCGCGCCAAGGAGTAGCACCTTGTGGCGGCCCACCGCCGGCCTGGAAGCCCTGCGCCGGCGGGCCGAGGTCTTGGCCGAGATTCGGGCCTTCTTCGCCGAGGCGGGGGTGCTCGAAGTGGAGACCCCCCTGCTCGGCGCCGCCACCGCCTCCGATCTGCACATTCAAAGCATCGTCGCCACCGTCGGTGGCCGCCGGGGCTATCTGCAAACCTCCCCGGAATACGCCATGAAGCGGCTGCTGGCCGCCGGCAGCGGTCCCATCTACCAGATCTCCAAGGCCTTTCGCGACGGCGAGCAAGGCCGCCGTCACAATCCTGAATTCACTCTCCTCGAATGGTACCGGCCGGGGTGGGATCACCACCGGCTGATGGACGAGGTGGCGGCGCTGCTCAGCCGGATCCTCAGCGTGCCGCCGGCGGAGCGCCAAACCTACCGCGAGGCGGTGCGCGAGCATGCCGGGGTCGATCCCTGGACCGCCTCGGCGCAGGAGCTGCGGCGGCGAGCGCAGGAGCTGGGTCTCGGCGAGGTCTCCGGTCTCGACGCCGACGACCGCGGCGGCTGGCTCGACCTGCTCCTGAGCCTGGTGGTGGAGCCGCAGTTGGGGCGCCGCCGGCCGACCCTGCTCTACGACTATCCGCCGGATCAGGCGGCGCTGGCGCGGGTCCGGGGGCAGGGGGAGGACGCGGTGGCGGAACGGTTCGAGGCCTATGTCGAGGGCGTGGAGCTGGCCAACGGCTACCACGAGCTTCTCGACCCGGCGGAGCAGCGGCGGCGCTTCGAGCGCGATCTGGACCGCCGGGCCGAGGCGGGTCTACCCCCGGTGCCGGTGGACGAGCGCTTGCTGGCGGCGCTGGAGGCGGGGCTGCCCCCCTGCGCCGGGGTCGCCCTGGGAGTGGACCGATTGGTGATGCTCGCCGCCGGGGCGAGCTCGTTGCAGGAGGTGCTTGCGTTTCCGGCCGATCGGGCCTGATGCGCTAAGGCGTCTCCAACTGCCGCCCGAGACTGACCACTCGCCGATCTTCCGGATCCAATCGACGAGCCTGTCGCAGCCAGCGGCGGGCCGCTTTCTCCCTGCCGACCTCCAACGCCCATTGCCCGAGGGCGGCGTAGGCTTCCGCCAGCTCCGGATCCAGCTGGGAGGCGCGGCGGTAAAAGCGTTGGGCGGCGTCCAGCTCTCCCTGGCGCAGATTGATATCCCCCAGGCGCAGGTAGGTGAAGGGATTGCGGTTGCCGCTTTCGTCAGCCAGGGTGAGGAGCTCTTCCACCATCTCTTCCTTGCCCAGGTGGCGATAGAGCGCCGCCAGGTTGTGATAGGCGGCGCTGGTGCCGGCATCTTCTTGCAGCGCCCGCTGATAGGCGGTTTCCGCTCCCTCCAAATCGCCCAGCCGGCGGCGCACGACGCCGAGGTTGACCCAGCCGTCGGCGAGGGCAGGATCCAGCTGGACCGCCGTCTCCAACCACTGCAGCGCGCCTCCGGGCTGCCCTTTCCGAAGCAGCTCGGCACCACGGTTGGAGTAGAAGAGGGCAACAGCCCGCAGGTCCGAGATGTGGTGGAACCTGCGGTATTCGACGTCGGTGCGGTCCGTGAACTCGAGGATTTGAGGATCCTGCTGCGGCCCGGTGGCGGCGGTGACGTGACTGGCGTTGATCACCAGATCCCCTTCCTGGAAGAAGGATTGGATGTCCTGGACGAAGAGAAAATAGGCGTCGAGGTGAAGGGATCGGGCCATGGCCACGAAGAGGTGGGTGAAGGAGAGACAGTTGGCCTGGCGGGTCTCGAAGACTTCTTCGGCGGTGCCGGTGAAGTCACTGCGGTATTGCAGATTCAATCCTTCGAGCTGGACCAGCGCCTCCAGCAGTCGTTGGGAGCGCTCGGCCTTGGGCAGATTCTTGGGCACCGCCTCCCGCGCCCACTGCTCCATTTCCTCGGTCAGCTGGAAGGGCACCAGCACTTCATCGGGATCCAGGCCTCGGGCGGCGATGGCTTCCCGGGCGGCGGCGCTGGCGAGATGTTGAGGCCCCAGACTGCCGCAGGCGGTGAGGGAGAGGAGGAGGGTGAGGAAAGCGGCGAGAAGCCCGGGGCGCGGCCGCAAGAATCCCCCGCGAGCCGCTGGCGGCTCTGGCCCGAGTGAGGTGCTGCGGTTGCGTGTCATGGGCGATGCAGATTCCCTTTAATTCCCTTCAATCAAAACCTTGCTCGGCTGGGGTTCATTCCGTCCGAACGTTCCGTCCGAGAGGGTATCCATGTGGGCAGATCTACGCACTGCCTCCCCCGGAGCTCTGTGGACGACTGCCCGACCCCAGGTCCGGCCGCCGGATGACCAGGATGGTGATGTCGTCCTGGGGCGGTTGGCCGCCGGACCATTCTTCCCCCAGCTGGACCAGCTCGCCCAGCACCTGCCGGGCGCTGCCGCTGCCGTGGCGCGCCAGACATTCTTCCACCATGCGGTAACCAAGGCATTCGTCCAGCCCGTTGCGCCGCTCCGGCAGGCCGTCGGAGATCACCACCAGCGTATCCCCCGGCTCGAAGCTCACCGCCCGCGAAGGGTAGGGAGCCACCAGGTTGCCTCCCAGGGGCAGCGCCGGCAGCAGGATCTCCTCGACGCTGCCGGTGCTCCGCCGGTAGAGCAGCGCCGGCGGCATGGCGGCGGAGGCGATCTCGATCTCCCCGGGGCCGAGGCGGGCCAGGCCCAGCGCCATGCGCAGACCGCTGGGGTGAATCTCCCGCAGGATGCGGCTCAGGCGGTCGAGGATGCGGGCCGGCTCGCGCACGTCCAGCGAGCGCAGGGCGATCTTGGTCATGGAGACCATCATGCCCGCGGAGATGCCGTGGCCGGTGGCGTCGCCGTACGCGACGAAGAGGGAACCGTCCTCCTGGGGGAAGAAGTCGTAGTAATCCCCGCCGACCTCGGTGGCGGTTTGCATGTGCACGGCGATGTCCAGGTCCGGCCGCCGGGGCGGCTGTTTGGGCAGCATGGAGAGCTGCAGGGCGCGGGCGCGCTCGAGCTCCTCGGTTTTGCGCAGATCCTCGCTACGCCGGCGCACCCGCTGGCCCTGGGCTCGCAGCAGCAGCAAGAGCGCCCCGACCCCGAGGGCGGCGTAGAGGCCGTAGGCCCACCAGCTGCCCCACACCGGCGGGGCGATGGTGAGGGGCAGCTCCGCCCCCTCCAGATTCCACAGACCGTCGTTGTTGGAGCCCCGGACCTGGAAAAGGTAGCGACCCGGCGGCAGGTTGGAATAGGCCGCCTGGGGCTCGTTGCCGCCGTCGATCCACTCCCGGTCGAAACCCTTCAGCCGATAGGAGTATTGGTTGCGTCGCGGGTCGGCGTAGTGCAGCGCCGCCATCTCGAAGGTCAGGAAGTTCTCCCGGTGGGAGAGGCGCAATCGCCGGGCCGAGGGCGGCAGCTGGTCTCGGGGGACCGGCTCGTTGAACACCCGCACGGAGGTGATCGCCACGGAGGGTACCTGGGGATTGTCTCGGATCTCGCCCGGCTGGAAGCTGTGGAAACCGTAGACGCCGCCGAAGAAGAGGGTGCCGGTGGGACCGCGGTAGCACGAGCCACCGAGGAAGCGGTTGTTGTGGAGATCCTCCCGGGCGTCGAAACTGCGGACTTTCCCGGTGCTCGGGTCGAGGCGGCTGATGCCGCTTTCGGTGCTCATCCACAGCCGGCCTTGGGAGTCTTCCTGGGCGCAGAAGACAGCCCCCTCCGGCAAACCTTCGGCTTGGCCATAGTGTTCGATGGCCTGGCCTTCCGCCGACCATTGATCGAGACCCCGACCGGTGCTGATCCACAGCCGGTCTAGGGAGTCGGTGAGCAGGTGGTGGACCTCGTCGGAAGACAGGCTCACCGGATCCTCCGGATCGTGGGTGAACTGCTGGAACTGCCCGGTGCTGGGGTCGAGACGGCTCAGGCCGCCGCTTTGGGTGCCGACCCACAAGGCGCCGCTCCGCGGATCCCGGGCCAGGGAGGTGACGATGTTGTGGGACAGGCTGCGGGGGTTCTCCGGCGCGTGGCCGTAGGCCAAGACGGGATCTCCATTCCTGGGCAAATGCAGCAGGCCACCCCCCTGGGTGCCGACCCACAGGCCGCCGGAGCCGTCCCCCAACAGCGCCCGCACCCGCTGGGAGCGCAGCACCGGCTCGGCCTCGAGGCTTCTGCTGGTCACATCCAGTTGCTGCACGCCGTCGGCCAGGGTGCCGAACCACAGCCGGGTGACCTCCTCGCTGCCCTCGGGAGCATCGCCGAGTAGCGAGCGCACCATGTGGGCATCGTCGATGTCCGGGCCTTCGACGCGGGTGAACCCGTAGCTCTCCGGGTCCAACCGGTTGAGGCCGTTGGAGGTGCCGATCCACAGGGTGCCGTCGGACTGCTGGTAGAACGACCACACCGTGTTGTGGCTCAGCCCGGCGGGGCCCACCAGGTCGTTGAAGTGGTGCGTGAAGCGGTCCCGGTTGCGATGGAAGCTCACCGCTCCACCTTCGTCGGTGCCGACCCAGAAGGTGCCGGAGCGGTCCCGGAACAGGGTCGCCAGGAAATTCTCCGGCAGGCTGCTGGGGTCTACGGGGTTGCGCGGGTTGTGCTGAAAGGTGATCAGCTCCCCGCCGACGCCCCGGCGCTCCAGCCCGCCGCCGTAGGTGGCGATCCACAGATGTCCGCTCTCGTCCTCTTGCAGGCCGTGGATGTAGTCGTTGCTCAGGCTTTTCGGGTCCTCCGGGTCGTGGCGCCAGTGCTCGAAGGTTGCACCGTCGTCGGTGCTCTCATCCGGCTGCAGGCGGTTGAGGCCGGCTCCGGCTGTGCCCACCCACAAAGTTCCGCGGGAATCCCGGTACACCGTCTGCACCAGGTCGCTGCTCAGGCTCTTCGGGTCTTCCGGGTCGTGCCGATAGGTGCGAAAGCCTTCGTCCTCCGCGGCCCGGCGACCCAGGCCACCGCCGTAGGTGCCGATCCACAACGTGCCGTCGGCGTCCTCGTGGAGGCTCATCACCCGGTCGTGGCTCAAGCTGGCAGGGTCTGCCTCGGCGTGCCGAAAGACCGTCCATCGTCCGCTGGCCGGCTCCTGGCACCACAAGCCCTGGTCGGTGCCCACCCACAGCCGTCCCTGCCGGTCCTCCAGCAGGCTGGAGATCTGCGGGGGGCCGTCTTCCCCGCCGGGTTGGGCCGCTCCCCGGGGCTCTCCTGGGGGCGCCCCCAGCGGATAGGGCGAGAAAGTCTCGGTATCGGGGTCGAAGACGTCCAACCCGCCTTCGATGGTGCTCACCCACAGCCGGCCGTCGGCGGCAGCTTGGAGGGCGGTGACGTGGCTTCCGGAGAGAGACGACTCGTCCTCCGGGTCGTGGAGGAAGGAGCGGATGCGCTGGCCGTCGTAGCGATTGAGGCCTTCCCGGGTCCCCAACCAGAGGAATCCCTGGCGATCCTGGGTGATGGCGGTGACAGAGTCGTGACTCAATCCCCGGTGGGTATCGAGTACCTGGAAGGTCACCACTGGCGGTCCGGCGGCGCTGGCGGGGCTGGTGAAGAGCCAGGCCGCGCACCAGATCACCGCCGCCGTCACCGCCCGGGCCGCCGAGCCGTTGGAGCTGGATGCCGAGGATGGGCGCAAGAGAGTGAGCACTTGGAGGTCGGAAAAGAGCTTTCAGAGGACCGATCCGAGCTATCGTATCCCAGCGATCCAGGGTGTGCGGGCTGCGAAACCTCGCTCAGTAGCGTAAACTAGGTCTTCTCTCGACGGACGAGCCCGTCTCGGTGGTGTCGAAGCCCTCATGGAGGGCGGCCCGAAGATCCGCTTCCCCAACCCGGGGCCGGATCCGGATCCACCCGCTTTGGACCCGCCGCGGGAGATGCAGCCGGCCGCCCACGGGGTGCTGGCGCAAGCGCTTGCTTCGGAGCTGCTACACTTCAGAGCAAGTATTCGATCAATGACCTTAGAGAGGAACGTGCTAGTGAGAGGACGCCGAGGTAGATTTTTTGCTCCGCCCAAGAAGGACTCGACCCGAGTCAACGAAAGAATTCGCAAAAGCCCCGTTCGCTTGATCGACGCCGACGGCAGCCAAGTCGGGGTCGTCGACCTGGAGGCAGCGCGGGAGCGGGCCGCGGAGCAGAACCTGGATTTGGTGGAGGTCGGAGCCACCGCCGATCCGCCGGTCGTCAAGATCATGGACTGGGGCAAGACCAAGTTCGAGAAGGAAAAGGCTGCCCGCGAGTCCCGCAAGAAGGCCACCGTCATCGAGGTCAAAGAGGTCAAGTTCCGACCCACCATCGACGACAACGATTTCGAGATCAAGGCCAAGCGCGCCATCCGATTCCTCAAGAAGGGCAAGAAGGTCAAAATTACGGTCTTCTTCCGCCTGCGCCAGCTGCGCCGCCCGGAGCTCGGCACCAAGATTCTGGATCGCGTCACCGAGATGATTCAGGAGTCCGAGGTCGGCGAGGTGGAGACCCGCAGTGGCCTCGAAGGCCGTCAGATGGTGATGATCCTCAATCCCCTATCTTGAAGACCCAGTCGTGAGGTAAGCCCACCGCCGCCCCGCCCTCGCCTCGAGGCTTCGGCGGCACCAGATCGGTGCCCGGTGCCGGTCGTCCTACCTGCGGTTTGCTTCCACCCCTACCGCTTCGTGGTCGAGGTTGCTTGAGCGAAGACGGGGCCGTGACTCAGTCGCGGCCCCAGCCGCGGCTTTGCACCGCTACGCCCACCAACATCAAGACGAGGAAGAGCCATAGCTGAGCTACGGCCGGCAGCGGCTGAAGTTGCACCAAAATCGCCGCGCCTAGGAGCGCTGACAGTGCGATGAGGGCTCCTTCGAAGAGCAGCGACGCCAGCAGCGCGGCGAGAATGCCCCCGCCGACATAGATGGCGATGGGCCAAAACCCCGGTGCCTGGAGCGCCAGCCCATCCGCCAGCACCAGGGCTCCATAGCCGCCCAGCAGGAACCCGCCAATGGCCACCGCCACCCGCTGCACGAAGATCGCCAGCAGCGCTCCCACCACGCCCCCCAACACCGCCAACCCCCACCGCAACACCTCCCCCGCCCCCGGCGCCACCTGCGGCAGCAACAAAAACCCGGTCAAAAACCCCGCCGTAGCCAACGCCAACCAAAACAACCGCCGCCCGGCCAAGAGCAACAACAACCCCACCCCACCGCTCACCACGGCCATTTCCGGTCCCCCCGACGGCAGCCACGACATGTCGAACATGGAGGGATTTTAGCCTGTCGCGGGGTCCCCCGCGAGGCACTGAAGTACCTCGCGACTCGATAGCGTGCCCCCTTCCGAGGACGCGACCCCCGCCCGCCCCCGGAGCCGGCAAGATGCCGGTGGCCCCAGGAGGCGGATGCCCCCTCCCACCCCGGAGCCGGCAAGATGCCGGCGCCCCCAGGAGGGTCTTGGCACGGCATTCTTGGCCGGGGCGGGGGCGTCGTCCCGCCAGGGCCGAGATGCAGTAGCGAGGGGTTTGAACCCCTCGCGGGGGTGGTGGCTCGACATTGCTCCCTATCCGCCTCGGCCGTCCGCAAACCACTTCGTCACCCCCGCCTGCGCGGGAGTGACGGGGGTGGTGTGCAGGATGCGGTGTGGAAACGGGCCTGGGACCGCCGGCATCCTGCCGGCTCCGGGGTTGGGGGCTGCAATCATCCGCGAGGCTGACTTGCAGCTGTCACCCCGACAAGCTTGACTCCCCCCGCGGTGCTCCGTAAACTCCCTCAGTCAAACGTTTGTTTCAATCGAGCGATTGACTGCACCGACTGGACTGAGAGCACCATGAGCGTCCCCGAAGCGAATCCCGACAAGCCCGACACCAAGACGGCTCTCCTCGACGCCGCTGAGGAAGTCTTCGCCCAGAAGGGGGTGGAGGGGGGATCGCTGCGGGCGATCACCGAGCGGGCGGGGGCGAATCTGGCGGCGGTGAATTATCACTTCGGGTCGAAGGAAGGGCTGGTGCGGGCGGTCTTCGAGCGGCGCATCGTGCCGATGAACCGCGAGCGCCTGGATCGCCTCGACCGCCTCGAAGAGGGCGCCGGGGACCGGCCGCTGGCAATGGCGGAGATCGTCGGGGCCTTCGTCGATCCGGTACTGCACATGGCGGTGGGCCCCAATCCCCAGATCCGCTCCTTCCGGCAGCTCATGGGACGGGTCTACAGCGAGTCCCGGGAGCTCATGCTCGACCTCATCGTCGAGCAATTCCAAGAGGTCTTCCTGCGATTCTTCCAAGCTTTGAGCAAGGCCCTGCCGCAGCTCTCGCCGCCGCTGGTGATGGCGCGGATGCACTTCATGGTCGGTTGCATGGTGCAGACCATGCTCAACGAGGATCTGGTGGAGCGCCAGCTCTGCTTGCTGGAGGCGCCCTTCGACGCCCGGCGCATGGAGGCGGAGCTGAAATCTTTCATCGTCGCCGGGTTGCAGGCGCCGGTGAGTGGGGAGTGGGAAGCGGACGAGGCGGATATGGACCGCTGGCAGGAGTGGATGGAGCGCCGAGAAGAGGTAGAGGAACCATGAGCCAAGCCGTTCGATCAAGACTCGGTTTTCGAAGACTCCTGAGCCCGCGGGCGTCGGGCCTGCTGGGCCTGCTGGGTGCTCTGGGCCTGACGGCCTGTGGGCACAGCACCGCCGTGTCTCCGGAGGTGGGGGTCGAGGTGCCGGAGCGATGGACCGCTGAGGCGGCGATATCGGAAGCGGCGCCGGGAGATCTTTCGTTGCCGGCCCTGGCGGCCTCGGATCTACCGGAAGTTGGCTTCGACCTCGGGGAGCCGGCCCTGGCGGCGGTCATCGAGGAAGCCTTGGAGGGCAATCGGGATCTGGCGGCGGCGGCGGCGCGGCTGGACCAGGCGGCGGCGCGGGCGCGCATCGCCGGGGCGGACCTCTGGCCCCAGGCGTCGGCGGGATTCGACGCCAATCGCTCCAAGCGCAACTTCATTGGTTTTCCTATTCCTGGCAGCGGCGGCGACGAGGTGCTGAGCTCCACCTCCACCACCTTCGGGGTCGCCCTCAATGTCAGTTGGGAGCCGGATTTGTGGGGCCGGGTGCGGGCCGGCCGGGATGCCGCCAACGCCGACCTGGCGGCGGCGCAGGCGGATTTCGTTGGAGCTCGGCGCTCGCTGGCGGCGCAGACCGCCAAGGCCTGGCTGGCGGCGGTGGAGGCGGCGCAGCAGCGCTCGCTGGCCCAGGTCACGCTGGAGAATCGAGAAGACAGCACCGCCAAGGTGCGCCGGCGCTACGAGGCGGGCCTGCGCTCGCCCTTGGATTTGCGCCTGGCCCAGGCCAGCGACGAGGGTGCCCGGGCGAGCCTGGCGGCCCGCCGAGCCCAGCTCGACGCCGCCCTGCGCCAGCTGGAAGTGCTCCTGGGGCGCTATCCGGCGGCGCGGCTGGAGCTAGCGGGGGAGCTGCCTCGGGCCGCCGCGGTGCCGGCGGGGCTGCCCTCGGAATTGGTCACCCGGCGCCCGGACGTGCAGGCGGCGGAACGGCGACTGGTGGCCGCCGGGGCACGGGTGGCGGAAGCCCGGGCGTCCCTCTATCCTCGCATAACCCTCACCGGTTCCACCGGCACCAGCAGCGAGCAACTGGAGAATCTGCTGGACGGCGATTTCTCGGTGTGGAGCCTGGCGGGGTCGATCCTCCAGCCGCTCTTCCAGGGCGGGCGACTGCGCGCCGGCGTCGATCTCGCCCGGGCCACCGAGGCGGAGGGCGTGGCGGCCTATGCCGGCACCGTGCTGCGGGCCTTCGCCGAGGTGGAGACCAACCTGGCGGCGACGGAGCTTCTGCGGCTCCAGGAAGAAGCCTTGGAAGGGGCGGTGGAACAGGCGGTGGCGGCGGAGCGGCTGGCCCAGGAGCGCTACGGATCGGGCCTGGCGGACTACCTCACGGTGCTCGAAAGCCAGCGCCAGGCTCTCGATTCCCAAAGTCAGCTGCTGTCGGTGCGCCGCCAGCGCCTCGCCGCCCAGATCGATCTCTATCTGGCCCTGGGCGGGGATCTGGAGCCTTCTCTCGAGCCGGAGCAGGTTCCGTCCGATCCGTTAGAGGCCGCCGCTCGCTGATCCACCTCGAGCTTTCCTTTTTCCACCTTTTTGTCTGAACTCCCCAACCCTTGCGAGCGAGAGCGTCATGAACAACAAGCTCAAGATCTTTCTGCCCCTGCTGCTACTGGTGGTGGGCGTCGTCGCCACGGTGCTGATCGTCAAGGCCCGGCCGGAGGTGGAGACCGAGGCGCCGGCGCCGACGGTACCCCTGGTGCGGGTGCTGGAGGTCGAGCCCCGGACCCTATCCCTGGACGTCCGGTCCCAGGGCACCGTGGAGCCGCGCACCGAGACCACCCTCTTCGCCGAGGTCACCGCCAAGGTAGTGGACCTGGCGCCGGCCTTCGCCGCCGGCGGCTTCTTCGAACGCGGTGACGCGCTGGTACGCCTCGACCGCCGGGATTTCGAGCTGGCGGTGACCCGCGCCCGTTCCGAGGTCGCCCGGGCGGAAGTGCTGCTGGCTCGGGAGGAGGCGGAGGCGGAGCTGGCGCTGCGCGAGTGGAAGGATCTGGGCAACTCCGGCGAGGCGCCGCCGCTGGTGGCCCGGGAACCCCAGGTGGCGGAGGCTCGGGCCACCCTGGCGGCGGCCCAGGCGAGTCTGGAGCAGGCGGAGCTCAACCTCCAGCGCACCGTCGTCCGCGCTCCCTTCGCCGGCCGCGTGCGCCAGAAGCAGGTGGGCGTCGGCCAATTCGTCTCCCCGGGGCAACCCCTGGGGCAGATCTACGCCGTGGACTATGCCGAGGTGCGGCTGCCGGTGCCCGACGGCCAGCTCGCTTTCGTCGACCTGCCCCTGGTCTTCCGCGGGGATTCGAAGACTGCCGCCGGGCCGGAGGTGGAGCTCACCGCCAGCTTCGGCGGGCGCCGCCACACCTGGCAGGGGCGCATCGTGCGCACCGCCGGGGAGATCGATCCCAGCAGCCGGATGCTGTCGCTGGTGGCGCGGGTGGACGATCCCTACGCCCGCGGGGACGACCCGGAGCGGCCGCCGCTGGCGGTGGGGCTCTTCGTCGAGGCGGTCATCGACGGCCGGGACCAGCCGGGGGTGGTGGTGCTGCCCCGGGAAGCCCTGCGCGGCGGCGACCGGGTGCTGGTGCTCGACGGCAAGAATCTGCGCTTCCGGCCGGTGGAGGTGCTGCGGCGGGTGGGGGACGAGGTCTACGTCTCCGAGGGGCTGCGGGCTGAAGAGAAGGTCTGCGTCTCGCCCCTGGAGACGGCAGTGGACGGTATGGAAGTGCGGGTCGCCGAGGGGGGCGCCGAATCTGACGCCGCGGGCTCCTCTGCCGAGAAGCCCGAAGCCGGCGCCGAGAGTCCGGGAGGCCGCTGATGAACGGCATGGTGCGCTGGTTCGCCCGCAACCACGTGGCGGCGAATCTCCTGATGGTGGTGATCCTGGCGGCGGGGGCCTTTTCCGTCGCCAACGTCAAGCTCGAGGTCTTCCCCGAGTTTTCCGCCGACCTCATCACCGTCACCGTGCCCTACCTGGGGGCGGCGCCGGAGGAGGTAGAGGAGGGGGTGCTGCTGCGCATCGAGGAGCGCATCCAGGATCTGGAGGGCATCAAGCGCATCAACTCCACCGCCGTCGAGGGCCGGGGCACGGTGGTGGTGGAGCTGCTGCCGGAGGCGGACGTGCGGGAGGTGCTGGACGAGGTCAAGGCGCGGGTGGACGCCATCGACACCTTCCCGGAGCAGACCGAGCAGCCGGTGATCCAGGAGGTGATCCTGCGCCGCCAGGTGATCAACGTGGCCATCTTCGGTGAGGCCGACGAGGCGACCTTGAAACGCCTCGGCGAGCGGGTGCGGGACGATCTGCTCACCCGGCCGGGCATCACCCAGGTGGATCTGGCGGCGGCGCGGCCGTACGAGATCTCCATCGAGGTCTCCGAGGAGGCTCTACGCCGCCATCAGCTGACCTTCGACCAGGTGGCCCAGGCGGTGCGCCGTTCCTCCCTCGACCTGCCCGGCGGCTCGATCAAGAGCGAGGGCGGCGAGATTCTTCTGCGCACCACCGGCCAGGCCTACCGCGGCCCGGAATTCGAGAGCCTGGTCTTGCTCACCCGCCCCGACGGGACCCGGCTGCTGCTGGGGGACGTGGCGCGGGTGGTGGACGGCTTCGCCGAGACCGACCAGTCGGCGCGCTTCGACGGCAATCCGACGGTCTTGGTACAGGTCTTCCGGGTCGGCGAGCAGGACGCCCTGGACGTCGCCGGCGAGGTCTACGACTACGTCGAGGAAGCCGAGAGCTGGTTGCCCCAGGGCATCTCCATGACCACCTGGCAGGACGACACCCAGGTGCTGCGCAGCCGTCTCGACCTGATGCTGCGCAACGGCCGCGCCGGTTTGATTCTGGTCTTCCTGGTGCTGGCCTTCTTCCTGCGCCTGCGGCTGGCGGGCTGGGTGGCCCTGGGCATCCCCATCTCCTTCTTCGGCGCGCTGGCGCTGATGCCCATCCTCGACATCTCCATCAACCTCATCTCCCTCTTCGCCTTCATCGTGGTGCTGGGCATCGTGGTGGACGACGCCATCGTCGTCGGCGAGAACATCTATCGTCAGATGGAGTCGGGGAAGAAGCCCCTCAAGGCGGCCATCGAGGGGGCCCAGGAAGTGGCGGTGCCGGTGACCTTCTCCATCCTCACCACCATCGCCGCCTTCGGCCCGCTGGTCTTCGTGCCCGGCAATTCGGGCAAGATCATGAAGGTGATCCCCCTCATCGTCATCCCCACCCTGATTTTTTCCTTGGTGGAGTCCCTGTGCATTCTGCCGGCCCACCTCGGCCACTCCCGGCCGCGCCGCAAGGGGGACCGCGGGCGTGGTCCCATGCGCTGGTGGCGCGGGGTGCAGGAACGCTTCACCGGGCGCCTCGAACGCTTCATCATCAATGCCTACCGGCCGAGCCTGGAGCGGGCGCTGCGCTGGCGCTACACTTTCGTCGCCGGTGCCCTGGCGGTGTTGATGATCTCCTTTGCCTTGGTCGCCGGGGGTTGGCTGCGCTTCAACTTCTTCCCGCCGGTGGAGGCGGACAATGTCGCCGCCTTCCTCTCCATGCCCCAGGGCACGCCGGCGGAAGTTACGGAACGGGCGGTGCAGCGCATCGAGGGCGCCGCGCTGGAGTTGCAGGAAGAGCTGAAGGAGGAGCAGGGTAGCGAGGTCTTCCGCCACACCCTGGCCTCGGTGGGGGAACAGCCCTTCCGCCAGGCGCAGAGCCAGAACGGCGGCAATGTCGGATCGAGCTTTTCCGCCGCCCACATCGGCGAGGTGGCGGTGGAGCTGGTGCCGGCGGAGGACCGGGACATCACCAGCCCCGAGATCGCCGCCCGCTGGCGGGAGAAGGTGGGGCAGATCCCCGACGCCACCGAGCTCACCTTCTCCTCCTCCCTGTTCTCCGCCGGCGAGGCCATCAACGTCCAGCTCTCCGGCCCCAGCCTCGACTCGCTGGTGGCGGCGTCGGAGCGCCTGCAGGAGGACCTACGGGCCTACCCCGGCGTCTTCGACATCACCGACAGCTTCGAGAAGGGCAAGCAGGAGCTGCAGCTGGACATCACTCCCGAGGCTCAGGCCCTGGGGCTGACCCTGTCGGATCTGGCGCGCCAGGTGCGGCAGGCCTTCTACGGCGAGGAGGCCCAGCGGGTGCAGCGGGGGCGGGAAGAGATCAAGGTGATGGTGCGCTATCCGGAGGATCAGCGTCAGTCCTTGGGCAGCCTGGAGGAGATGCGGGTGCGCACCCCCGGCGGGGTCGAGGTGCCCTTCACCTCCGCCGCGACCTACCACATGGAACGGGGCTTCGCGACCATCCAGCGCACCGACCGCCAGCGGGTGGTCAACGTCACCGCCGACGTCGATCCCAAGCAGGCCAACGCCAACGAGATCATCCGCGATCTGGAGAGCCGGGTGCTGCCGCGCATCCTGGCGGACTTCCAGGGGCTGCGCTACACCTTCGAAGGCGAGCAGCGGGAGCAGCGTGACACCCTCGGCGGCGTGCTGCGGGGCTTCCTCTTCGCGCTGCTGATCATCTACGCCCTGCTGGCCATCCCCTTCCGCTCCTACCTGCAGCCGATCATCGTCATGGCCGCCATCCCCTTCGGCCTCATCGGGGCGCTGTGGGGCCACGTGCTGATGGGAATCAACCTCTCGCTGCTCTCCATGTTCGGCATCGTGGCCCTCACCGGCGTGGTGGTCAACGACAGCCTGGTGATGGTGGACTTCATCAACCGCCACTACCAGCGCGGCTTGCCGCTGATGGACGCCCTGCGCAAGGCCGGGGAGCAGCGCTTCCGGCCCATCCTGCTGACCTCCCTGACCACCTTCGCCGGGCTCCTACCGCTGTTGTTGGAGCAGAGCCTGCAGGCCCAATTCCTCATCCCCATGGCCGTTTCCCTGGCTTTCGGCGTGCTCTTCGCCACCTTCATCACGCTGATGCTGGTGCCGGTGAGCTACACGATCCTGGAGGACTTCAAGCACCTCTTCGGCCGCAGCCGCTGGCGCCGCCGCCATGCTGAGGAGGAAGCCGAAGCGCATCCAGGCGAAGTGGAGGAGGGGGAGGATCAGCCTCGCGATTCCCCCAGGGAGATTCCCCACGGGGCCGCGCCGGAGGGCGCCTGAGCCGGGCTGTCCGAGGAGGCTGCTATCCGCCCACCGGTTCGTGGCAGGCGATGTCCATCCGGTCGTCGGTGGAGACCACGCCGCGCTCCCGGTCCTGGAGCTCCGCCTCGCGGTCCAGCACCTCGACGGTCTCGTCGTAGAGGTCCCGCGCCCGCTGGCGGCTGTTGCCGATGCACACCATGCCCAGCTTGCCGAACTCCGACAGCGCGCCGATGAGGTGGAAGACCACCCCCTGCTGCGTCGCGCCGTGGAAGTGCAGCCGGTGATAGACGGAGATGTCCGTCAGATCCTCCGGCGCCAGCCCGCGGTAGCTCCTGCTCTTCACATTGTCTGAGGCGTAGTAATAGCGCGGCTGGCCGTTGGGGGTGAGGTAAAGGCCGGTGTTCTGGTCGTAGACGCCGTCGATGAGGAATTGGAGCATGATGAACGGATGGGTGGTGCCGCCCTTGCGCAGGTTGATCTCGATGGCGTAATGCTTCCAGCCTTCCGGCTCGCGCACCGACACGAAATCGACCCCGAAGCGCCCCAAGGCCCGGTAGCCACCCAGCACGTCGGCGATGCGTTGGCCCGCCTGCTGGATCTCCATGCGGTAGTCGTCGTCGGCGGGGAAGCTACAGCCGAGGAAGATCTGCCCCGAAGGGCCACCCAGCACCTGGTCGTGGGTGGAGATGACCACCGGTCCGGTGGCGGGGTCGATGCGGCATTGCACCGACGGGGAGCGCTTGGTCTCGCCGCGCACCCAGGCCTCGACGATGCCCCCCATCTCGCTGAACTTTCCCGAGAAGCGTTCCCAGGTCTCCTTCTTGGCCTCGAAGCGCAGACGCTTGGGTAGCTCCCGGCGCACCCACTGGTCGACCGCCGCTCCCTCAGGACATCCCTCGAAGGAGAGCACCGCGTTGCCCTCGCCGGAGAAGCCTTCGTTGAGCTTCACCACCGCCTTGTTCAGGTCCGGGTTGCGCCGCTTCAGCTCCACGGTAGCCTGGAACACCGCCTCGGCGTCCTCCAGATCCTCGAAGCCGTCGGGCATCAGCACCCCGGCGTCGCGGAAAATGCGCCGGCTACCGCTCTTCGTTCCCAGGTGGGCGAGATCCGGATCGGCGCCGTAGAGGGGGAGCTCCAGCCGCACCGCCAGGGTGCGCTCCAAGGAGGTGGCGTTGAAGCACACCATGTGGGCGGTGGCCAGATCCGGAATCGCCTGCCGGATCCGCGCCATGAGCCGCGGCCGTTCGAGGATCTTGCGGGTCAGCGGCACCGCCGAGGCGTCGTGGCAGCTCATCAGCTGCAACCGCCGCCGGGCGTGCTGCCCCGGAATGCCCGGCAGCAAATGCAGGAAGTAGTCGACGATCTGTGGCGAGATGGGCTGGCTGCTCAGGTAGATGACGTGGGTGCGGGGCAGCCGCAACAACATCAACAGGCACAGCAGCCGTTCCTCATAGTGATGCGCCCCCTCGATCTTCGCCAGCTCCGAGGCATCCAGACTCAAGCTCGGCACCACCACCACCGAGCGCTGCGACCGGGGATCGGGAAAAATACGCTGGAATAGGGGCCCCAGCCGATCCTGCAACTGCCGGAACCGCTGAGCCTCCTCCGGCGAACCGGGGTCGAGGGGTTTCATGGATGAAGTATAAGCTCATCCCGCCTGCCCCGTGGGGTAGGGGCTGCGCGGAGGGCGACCCGCCTCATTCTTCGGGGCCCGAGCGTGCTCAAGCTACCGTTGTCTCTTTCCAGTGAAAAGGCCCCGTTGGTTACCGGTGCGCCCCGCCCACCGGCGCTCGGCCTTCGGCCTCCCGGGCGCTCTCCGCCGGTTCGAGCACGATCAATCGCGAGGGCTGCGCCGCCGCATGGAGAGGGTCGCTCGGCGGCAAAAAGGCCGCTTCGTCGAAGATCAGGAGCACCACCTGCCCATCGCGCACGTCGCCGCGAAGATGCGCCAGTTTCGAAGTCGACTCGACCGGCAACGGCCGCCGGGAGGTCTTCCCCCATGGCTCCAGCGCGATCAGCTCCCAGCGCGTGCCCGCTTTCTCGACTCGTCGAACGACCAGGTTGGGGACTCCGTCGAGGACGAGGATTTCCTCCGCCGTCCGGAAGCGATTGAGGTAGCTGCGGCGCGCGGCCAGGTTCCGAGCCAGCTGGAGGTCTTTTTCCATGTCGAAGGAACAATCGACACCGACTCCTAGGGCTTCCGTATCCCAGGTAGCCAAGAGCCTCCCCGACGCTGAATAGTGGTAGGCGCCGGATTCCGCCCCGGGAACGACGATGAGGCTCCCGTCTCCGAGGAACCGAACCGCACCTACCCCAAAGGCCATGCAGCGGCTCATTGGCAGAGCCCCCGGCCCGGCCATCGACCCGTGGACAGGTACGGGCTCTGAGAAGGATTGCGTTCCCATCCGGCCGACCCAGGCGATCATCCCGTCGGGGGCTAGCACACGCTCCAGCCCTCGCCGAAGGCCCAGGATGGCGTAACGATCAACCTGAACATCGATGTCCTCGAGGCTTTCAAAGAGAGAATAGACCTGTTCGAGGCTCGGCTCACCGCGTCGCTTCCATCCAAAGGAAAAGAGCTTCGCCGCCGAGACCAGGTACTCTTCGCTCGCGGCGAGATGCTCGGTGGCCACGATCTCGTCGACGCCGTGGCCATCGGTGGTTTCTTGCTCCCAGGACAGCTCGTCACCCAAGAACGAGACGCGCACGACTCCCTGGCCCGGCACGGCGAGGAAGACCTCCTCCGCGCTCGCCCAGCGAATGTCCTCGGATTTCTGCAAATCCGTGTCGAGGGCCCGCTCGAACCCCACAGCCCAACCGTCCTCATCGAGCGGGGGAGCGGTGGTCGGCGGGCCTTCTCCGGCGGCGATCAGGAAGGGGATCAGAGGGAGGTAGGCGAAAAGCCGGATCCTGCTCATTGCGAGGGGTCGACCTGCAGCGAACGGCGGGAAAGGCTGCGTCCAGCGGTGCGATCAGTAGGCATGGTCTTGCCTGGGTCTGCAGGTTTCGCCGTTGGTGACGCACGAGTTACCGCTGTCGTCGACACACTCCGTGCATCCGAGGCCGTACCCTCCGCAATAGGTGTAGCCATAGGTACCAATGAGCTTCGAGTCATAGTACTCGTAGCAGTCGTCTGCATTGATCTGACTGGCCCCCAGGCTGAGGACGAGTGCAAAGGCGACGATGAAAAGAGCTCGGCGGATGGAGTGACTGTACTCAACTACGACATGCATCATCTTTGACTCCAAGCATTTCATGGTTCGACAATGCCTTGAGTTTATCTTGCTGCGGGGGGCAGTTGGGCTTGGAGAGGGCTTCGGGGGCCGGGCGCAGGCTCAGAATCCTCCCCTGGAACAGCGAAAGGCCCCGGTTTTCACCGAGGCCAGTAGCCGACCGGGATTCCCCAGTCCTTATGCGAACCCTATGGGAGATGAGGACAACCTCTCCATCCCGAGGGATGGTTCGGACTCACACCACCACGTTCACCAGCTTCCCGGGGACGTAGATCACCTTCCGCGGCTCCTTGCCGTCCATGTGGCGTTGGGCGGCTTCGCTGGCCAGGGCTAGTTTCTCGGCGGCCTCGCGGGTGATGTCGGCGGGGGCCTGGATGCGGTCGCGGACTTTGCCGTTGACCTGCACGACGAGGGTGATCTCCTCCTCGGCGGCGGCGTCTTCGTCCATCTTCGGCCAGGCCTGCTGGTGGACGGAGTAGTCGTTGCCCAGGCGTTGCCACAGCTCCTCCGCCAGGTGCGGGGCGGTGGGGGCGAGCATCAGGGTGTAGAGGCGCAGGGCCTCGTCCCACGCTTCGGTGCCGCCGGCCCCGGCTTCACGGGCGCTGTACATCTCGTTGAGCAGCTCCATCAGCGACGAGACGATGGTGTTGAACTCGTAGTGGTGGTAGTCGTGGCTCACCGAGCCGAGGGTCTGGTGCACCTTGCGGCGCAGCTGGCGCAGGGTGGCGTCGTCGGCGGTGCCGGGGTTCTGGGGGGCTTCGGTGAACAAATTCCACACCCGGCGCAGCCAGCGGGAGGTGCCTTCGATGCCCTGGCTGCTCCACGGGCCGCCCTGCTCCCAGCGGGCGAAGAACATCAGGTAGGCGCGGATGGTGTCGGTGCCGTAATTGCTCACCAACTCGTCCGGAGCCACCACGTTGCCGCGGCTCTTGGACATCTTCTCCGAGTCCTCGCCCAGGATGATGCCCTGGTTGCGCAGCTGGCTCATGGGCTCCGGGCCCTGGGTGATGCCCAGGTCGCGGCACGCCTTGTGGAAGAAGCGGGTGTAGATCAGGTGCATGGTGGCGTGCTCGATACCGCCGGTGTAGCAGTCCACGGGCATCCAATGCTCGTATTCGGCGGGGTCGAAGGGGCCCTGATCGTAGTCCGGCGAGAGATAGCGCAGGTGGTACCAGGAGGAGCACATGAAGGTGTCCATGGTGTCCGTCTCGCGCTCCGCTTCGCCGCCGCAGCCCGGGCAGGTGGTGTGGCGCCAGGTGGGGTGGAGCTTCAGGGGGCTCTCGCCGGTGGGACGCCAGTCGACGTCGTCCGGCAGCTCCACCGGCAGCTGGTCGTCGGGCACCGGCACGGCACCGCATTCGGGGCAATAGACCACCGGGATGGGGGCGCCCCAATAGCGCTGGCGGGAGATCAGCCAATCCCGCAGCCGGTAGTTGACGGCGCGGCGGCCGATCTCCTGCTCCTCCAGGTAGGTCAGGACCTTCTCCATGGCCTCTTCCTGGGGGGTACCGGTCAAGGGGCCGGAGTGCACCATCACGCCCTTGGCTTCCACCGCCGCGTCCATGGCTTCGGCGGGCACCGCCTCCTCGCCCTCGGGCTGGATCACCACCCGGATCTCCAGACCGAAGCGGCGGGCGAACTCGAAGTCCCGCTGGTCGTGGGCGGGCACCGCCATGATGGCGCCGGAGCCGTAGCTCATCAGCACATAGTCGGCGATCCACACCGGGATGCGCTCGCCGTTGACCGGGTTGACGGCGTAGCCGCCGGTGAAGACGCCGGTCTTCTCGCGATCCGCCGCCTCCCGCTGCACGTCGGTCTGGCGGGTGGTGGCCTCGATGTAGGCGTCGACCTCGGCGCGCTGGGCGTCGGTGGTCAGCTTCTCTACCAGCGGATGCTCCGGAGCCAGCACCATGAAGGTGGCGCCCCACAGGGTGTCGGGGCGGGTGGTGAAAACCTCCAGCGGATCGCCGGCTTCGGTCTTGAAGACCACGTGGGCGCCCTCGGAGCGGCCGATCCAATGCTCCTGCAGGGTCTGCACCCGCTCCGGCCAGTCCAGATTCGAGAAGTCCAGCAGCTCTTCGGCGTAGTTGGTGGTGCGGAAGAACCATTGGTCCAGCTGGCGCTTGGTCACCGGGGTGTCGCAGCGCTCGCAGTGACGGTCCTCGCCCACCACCTGCTCCCGGGCGAGAGTGGTGTTGCAGCTCGGGCACCAATCCACCGCCGCCGCCTTGCGGTAGGCCAGGTCACCCTTCAGCAGACGGTTGAAGAACCATTGGGTCCAGCGGTAGTACTTCGGATCGCAGCTGATGATCTCCCGCCGCCAGTCGAACATGGTGCCCATGGTGCGCAGCTGGCCGCGCATGCGCTCGATGTTGGCGTAGGTCCACTCTTTGGGGTGGATGTTGCGCTGGATGGCGGCGTTCTCCGCCGGCAGGCCGAAGGCGTCGAAGCCGATGGGGAAGAGCACGTTGTATCCCTGCATGCGCAGATAGCGGGCGCGGGCGTCGGAGGGCACGAGGGCGTACCAATGGCCCATGTGCAGATCGCCGGAGGGATAGGGCAGCATGGAGAGCGCGTAGAGGGGCTTGCCCTCGGTGTCGATGTCGGCGTTGTACAGGCCGTCTTGCTCCCAGCGCTCCCGCCAGGCGGGCTCCAAGGTGGACGGCTCGTAGGCGTCGGGGTGCGTTTCATCGCTCATGGCGCTGACTCCATGCTTTCGCTGCTCAGGTGATTTGCGGCGTTTCTCCGCTCGCCGCCAGGGTGAGCGGAGGAGCATACCATTTCCTCAGGGTCGGGCTGCTCTTGGGCTCCCGGCCATCTCGCGCTGCTCTTTAGATCGATTGAATCCTATTGAACCGAGATCGCCTGCAGCTCCGGCAGTACCCAGCGGTAGAGGGCCCAGGCGATGAGGACAAAGAAGATCAGGGTCGCCAGCCCGGCCGCCACCGCGGCTCCTTTGCCACGGTAGGCGAGGGTGATCCAGGTGACGCCGACGATGGCGGTGAAGCTGAATCCGAAATAAATCAGCAGAGCGAGGGTCATGGCAGTCTCGAAATCGGAGAGGTGATGCGGGGAAAGGCCGGACTGACCGGCCAGCTCGGCTAGGGGCGTTCTTCCTCGGGGGTGACGTTCTTTTCCTCCCGAGGCAGCTCGTCGTCCTTGTCGTCTCCTCGATTCTTCAGCATACCCAGCAGGATGGTGCCGGCGGCGAGGAGGATCTCGTCCAGGAACGGGATGGGGTCGAAGAGAAAAAGGTCGAGGACCAGCAGCGCGAGCACCAGGCTGAAGAGCTGGGGGTAGCGCAGCCGGGAGAGGAAGTAGGTGATGACGCCGGTGGTACCGATCTTGGCCATGGGCGAAGTATATCCCGATCAGGGACTTGCTGATCTGCCGAAGCAGGGCCGAGGGTGGCGGGGAGAGTTTGTGGGGGGATGGCTCATCGATGGCCCTCATCGGCGCAGCACTTGAAGGCATTCTGAATCGTTACAGATTCGACACAGAACTGTCTCATTTTGCTGGGCCGAGGGCACACCTTGGGGGAGCGGCAATCCCAGCTGCTCGATGTGGCGAGCTCTTTCCTGATCCACTCGAAGTCACTTCAGCGAGCAAGACCCTAACTACAAGCGGCTGGATCAGGTTGGGCGATGGGTTGTTGGCGGCGCTGCGATCCGGGGTCGATCGAAGGCAGTGCTCCGATCAGCGACAAGGCTAGTTTTTTCTACCAGCGGTTCCGCTGCTCCACCGGGAGAAGGGGCCGCTGGTGATTTATTTCGAGGTTTGGATTTCCGTGAACTCAAACAAGGCTCCTTCTAGGCGAGCAGCCAGCGGCTGTGGCTTCGGCTTCCCATCGAAGCCGGCCGGGCGAGAGCGTGCCAGACGAGACGGCGCCGAATCTGCCCGAGACCAATCTGCCCGAGCCGGAACCGAGGGTTCCTCAGTCCGGCTGCTAGCGGCCTTCCAGCGCTCGCTTCCGCGGGAGATGTCTCAACCGGATTGCTCCCAGCCTGAGGCGAGGCGATGAGCCATCGCCCCCCTGTGGGCTCCTCGACAGATCCTCTAGAAGCTGCACTCACCACACGCCTCGATTCCTGGGTGGAGCGTCAGGGGGAGAAAGCGCTCTACCGCTTTCTCGATTCCGCTGGCGAAGAAGCTCAGGTCCTCACCTACGCGTCCCTCCGGAACCAAGCCCGGGCTCTGGCGGCGCGCCTTCTGACGGTGGCGGAGCCCGGTGACCGGGCGCTCTTGCTCTTCCCGCCGGGCCTCGATTTCATCGTTTCCTTCGTCGCCTGCCTCTACGCCGGCGTGGTGGCGGTGCCGGCGTACCCGCCGGGATCTCGCCGCACCCTGCCCCGCGTGCGCTCCATCGCCGCTGACGCTCGCCCGCGACTGGTGCTCACCGACGGCGCTCACCTGGAGAAGCTGGAAATCCTCGCCGGCCGCGCGCCGGAGCTCGAAGGGGTGCGCTGGATGGCGCCGGACGGTGTCGAGAATGGGGACGGAGATGGGGATGGAGACGAGGAGGCGCTGCCCCGCCTCGCCGCCTCCGACGTGGCCTTCCTCCAATACACCTCGGGCTCCACCGCAGCCCCCAAGGGGGTGATGGTCACCCACGGCAACCTGGTGCACAACGAGGAGGCGATCCGCTGCTCCTTCGGGTTGTCGGAGGAGTCGGTGATCGTCGGTTGGCTGCCCCTCTACCACGACATGGGGTTGATCGGAAACGTGCTCCAGCCCCTCTACGTCGGGGGCTCCTGTGTGTTGATGTCGCCGGTGGCCTTCCTGCGCTCTCCGGTGCGCTGGCTGCAGGCCGTCAGCCGCTACCGGGGCACCACCAGCGGCGCTCCCAACTTCGCCTACGAGCTGTGCGTGCGGCGCATCTCCGAGGAGGATCGCCGCTCTCTCGACCTGTCGACCTGGACCCTCGCCTACAACGGCGCTGAGCCGGTGCGGGCGGACAGCCTGGAGCGCTTCGCCCGGGCCTTCGCCCCCTGTGGCTTCCGGCCCGAGGCTCTGTACCCCTGCTACGGCCTGGCGGAAGCCACGCTGTTGGTCACCGGCGGGGATCGGGAGCGCGAGCCGGTGGTGGTGACCGCGGAGGTGGACGGCCTGGAGCAGGGGCGGGTGAGCCCTCTGGAGGAGGTGTCCGAAGACGCTTCCGCGGAAGCCGGGCGCCGGCTGGTGGGCTGTGGCCACGCCTGGCTCGATCAGCAGGTGGTCATCGCCGACCCGGAGACCCGCCGGCGGTTGCCGGATGGAGAGGTGGGGGAGATTTGGGTCTCCGGCCCCAGCGTCGCCGCCGGCTATTGGCAGCGGCAGGAGCTCACCGAGGAGGTCTTCCAGGCCCGCTTGGCAGACGATCCGGAGGCCGGAACGTTCCTGCGCACCGGGGATCTGGGCACTCTGGTGGACGGCGAGCTGCTGGTCACCGGTCGGCTCAAGGACCTGATCATCCTCCGCGGCAGAAACCACTATCCCCAGGATCTGGAGCTCACCGCCGAGCGCGCTCATCCGGACCTGCGTCCCGGCTGCGCCGCCGCCTTCGCCGTCGAGGTCGACGGCGAGGAGCAGCTGGTGCTGGTGCAGGAGCTCGAACGGCGGGCGGGGAAGGATTATCAGCAGATCTTCGACGCCGTGCGCGGTGCGCTGGCCCGGGAGCACGAGGTCACTCCCTGGGACCTGGTCTTGCTCAAGTGGGGCACGGTGCCCAAGACCTCCAGCGGCAAGATCCAGCGCCAGCCGTGCCGCCGGGCGTACCTCGAGGGCGGTCTGAAGGAGGTTGCCCGCGGCACCCTGACGGTGGCGCCGGTGACCCGGGAGCAGGAAGGGCTCGACGGCGAAGCTCTGCGGGAGCTCGAGGCGGAGGCCCGACGGCAGGCCTTGGGTGACATGCTCCGCCGGCGCCTGGCCCAGCAGTTGCGGGTGGCCCCCTCGGAGCTGTCGCCGGACCGGCCGCTGGTGGCCCTGGGCCTCGACTCGCTGGCGGCGGTGGAGCTGCAGCACGAGATCGAGCAGGAGATCGGCGTTCTGGTGCCCATGGCGCGGCTGTTGGAAGACCTGAATCTGGCTTCATTGGTCGAGCTCTTGGCGGAGAACCTGGATTCGGCGGCGGGTACCGGGGAGGCCGGTGAAGAAGAGGCTCTGGCGGACACCCCCGGTGGCCTGCGGCGCCGGCGGCTGGAGGCGGCTGCGGAGACCGCGGAGGAGCCTGCCACCTGGCCCCTGTCCGAAGGCCAGCGGGCCCTGTGGGCGATTCAGCGAACCCATCCCCAAAGCGCCGCCTACCTGCTGCGGGCCGCGGCCCGGATCGACGAAGAGGTGGATAGCGGGGCGCTACGGGAGGCTTTCGCCGGTCTTGTGGGCCGTCACGAAGTGCTGCGGACGGTGTTCCCGTCCCGTAGCGGTGAGCCCTACGCCACCGCGGTGCCGGTGGCCGGCGCCCTCGACTTCCGGGTCGAGGAGGCCCGGGGCCGCGGCGAGGACGAGCTGCTGGAGGAGATGGACCGGGAGGCCCGCCGTCCGATGGATGCGGAGGCCGGACCGCTGGTGCGCATCGTCCTCTACCGTTGCGGCCCGGCGGAGCATCGGCTGCTGATGGTCTTCCATCATCTGGTGGCGGACTTCTGGTCCGCGGCGTTGATGATCGAGGAGTTGGGCTATCGCTATCGCCGGGCCCTGGGAGAGGACGTACCGCTGCCGGCGGGGCCGGTGGTCCGCTACCGCGACTACGTGGCCTGGCAGCGGGAGCACCTGGAAGGGGGGCGCCTAGAGCAGCTGATGGACCATTGGAGCGAGGCTCTGCCCCGGCCCCTCCCGGTTCTCGACATCCACCCGGACCGCTCTCGGCCGGCGGTGCTCTCGGATGCCGGCGGCCGCGTCGGCGGTGCTCTCGACGCCGAGCTGGCGGAGCGCCTGGAGGCCCTCGCCCGGGAGACCGGCACCACCCTCTTCGTGGTCCTGCTGGCGCTGTGGTCGATTCTCCTCCATCGTCTCTCCGGCCATCCCAAGATTCTGGTGGGCACCCCCACGGCAGGTCGCGACACCCCGGACCTGTCCGACGTGCTGGGTTATTTCGTCAACCCCGTGGTGCTGGCGGCGGACTTCGGTGGCCGGCCCACCTTCCGCCAGCTGCTGCTGCGCCTGCGACGCACTACCCTTGACGCCTTCGCCCACGGCGAGCTGCCCTTCGCCCGCCTGGCGGAGCGCCTGCAGCCGACCCGGGATCCGAGCCGCTCGCCGGTCTTCCAGGCGCTCTTCACCCTGCAGCAAAGTCACCGCCCCGAGCTGGCGCCCTTGGCTCCCTTCGTCCTCGGGGTGGAGAACGCCCGCCTGCCGCTGGGGCCGCTGCAGCTGCATCATCTGGAGCTCCCGGAGCAGCCGGCGCAGATGGATCTTTCGCTGGTGGCGGCACGGACCTCGGAGGGCATCGGACTGTCGTTGGTCTACAGCCGCGATCTCTTCGACGAGGCCACCGCGGACCATCTGGTGCGCCGCCTGGTGACCCTCGCCGACGCCGTGGCGGAGGCGCCGTGGACCTCCGTCGGCCGCCTGCCGCTGCTGGCGGAGCCTCAGCGGCAACAGCTGCTGGTGGAGTGGAATCGCACCGACACGGAATTCCCGGAGCCGGCGCTGATCCACCGCCTCTTCGAGGACAGCGTCGACCGCTTTGGCGCCAGTCCGGCGCTGGTCTTCGGGCAGGGCTTCGGTCAGAGCGGCTCGGCGGAGGAGGCCTTGAGCTATGCCGAGGTGGAAGCTCGGGCCAACCGCCTGGCCCACCATCTGCTGGCTCTCGGGGTGGCCATCGAGACGCCGGTGGCGGTGCTGCTGCGCCGGGGACCGCAGATCCCGACGGCTCTGCTGGCGGTGCTCAAGGCCCGGGGCTGCTATGTGCCCCTGGATCCGAGCTATCCGGCGGAGCGCATCGCCTACATGTTGGAGGACTCGGGAGCCTCGTTGGTGATCACCGAGGAGGAGCTGCTGCCCAGCCTCGCCGGGTTTGCCGGACGGGTGGTGGCGCTGGACCGCGACGAGGACGTCATCGACGGCCGCTCCCAGGCGCGCCCCCACACCAACCACACCGGCCCCGCCCTCTGCGGCCATCACCTCGCCTACACCATCTACACCTCGGGCTCCACCGGCCGCCCCAAGGGCGTCCAGGTGCCCCACCGGGGTCTGGTGAGCTTCCTGGTCTCCATGGCGCGGCGACCGGGCCTCGGCCGCCACGACGTGCTGGCCAGCGTCACCACCCTCTCCTTCGACATCTTCGCCCTGGAGCTCTTCCTGCCCCTGGCCCTGGGGGCCCAGGTGGTGCTGGTGTCCCGGGAGGCGGCGGGCTCGGGGAAGAGCCTGCTGGCGGTGCTGGAGGACACCGGCGCCACCGCCATGCAGGCCACGCCCACCACCTGGCGTCTGCTGCTGGAGGCCGGCTGGCGAGGGTCTCCGGCGCTCAAGGTCTTGTGCGGCGGCGAGCCCTTGCCCCTCGACCTGGCCCAGCAGCTGGCGCGCTTCGCCACCTCCGCGTGGAATCTCTACGGCCCGACGGAGACGACGGTGTGGTCGGCGGTGCACCGCCTCGGCCTCGACGCCTCCCACGTACCTCTCGGGCGGCCCATCGCCAACACCCGCATCGTGCTCTTAGATCGCCATCTGGAACCGGTGCCCCTGGGGGTGCCGGGACAGATCTTCATCGGCGGCGTGGGCGTCGCCCGTGGCTATTGGGGGCGCCCGGGCCTCACCGCGGAGCGTTTCCTGCCCGACGGCACCGGCGGCGAGGACGAAGGGGTCCAGCCCGGCTCCCGGCTTTACGCCACGGGAGACCTGGGGCGCATTGGCCGCGGCGGGTTGCTGGAGTTCCTGGGCCGCCTCGACCACCAGGTCAAGGTGCGCGGCCACCGCATCGAGCTGGGCGAGATCGAGACCGCTCTCACCGCCCATCCCGCCGTCGAGCAGGCGGTGGTTTCCACCTGGTCGAGCCGCGGCGGCGATGATCGGCTGGTGGCCTATCTGGTGGTAGAGGAGGAGCACCGGCAGGATCCGGAGCTGGCCTTGCCGCAGGTCCGCCGCTTCCTGGGGGGCTCTCTGCCGGAGGCCTTTCTGCCGTCGGCGGTGGTGCTGCTGGACCGCTTCCCCCTGACTCCCAACGGCAAGGTGGACCGCAAGGCCCTGCCGGAGCCGGTGGTGGAGAGCGGCGACAAAGGTGCCGGGGCAGTGCCCCTCAGCGGTCTCGAGCGCAAGGTGGCGGAGATTTGGCAGGACGTCTTGGAGGTCGAGGCCGTCGGTCTGGACGAGAATTTCTTCGATCTCGGCGGCCATTCCCTCTCCCTGGCGCGGGTCCACGACCGGCTGGTGGAGCTCACTGGCCGAGATCTGCCCATGGTGGAGCTCTTCCGCCACACCACGGTGCGCTCCCTGGCACGGCTGCTGGGGGAGGCGCCGGCCTCCGCCGGTCGCGCGGCGGCCTCCTCATCGCCGGAGTCTCGGACCGCTGGCGGTTCGGTGGTGGTGCCAGGCGCGGTGCCCGTCGCAGTCATCGGCGTCGCCGGACGTTTCCCCGGCGCCGCGGATCCCGGCGAGCTGTGGCGGCGAGTGGCCGCCGGCGAAGAGCTGCTGACCCATTTCACCGACGAGGAGCTCCTCGCCGCCGGCGTCGATGCCGAGCTGCTGGAACGGCCGGATTACGTCAAGGTCGCCGGGCGCATGGAGGGGGCCGACCTCTTCGACGCCGAATTCTTCGGCTTCCACCCCCGGGAAGCGGAGCTCATGGACCCCCAGCATCGGGTCTTCCTGGAGGTCTGCTGGCAGGCTCTGGAGGACGCCGGCTACGACCCGCGGCGCACCGGCGGCCGGGTGGGGGTCTTCGCCAGCGCCGGTGTCCACACCTACATTCATCAAGCGGGGGCGGTGGACAACGCCTCCAGCGCCGCCCGCTACCAGATCTTCATCGGCAACGACAAAGATTTCGTCCCCACTCGGGTGGCCTACAAGCTGGGTCTCGAAGGGCCGGCCCTCAACGTCCAGACCGCCTGTTCCAGCTCGCTGGTGGCGGTGCACCTGGCTTGCCGCAGCCTGGCGGCGGGGGAGTGCGAGATGGCCCTGGCCGGGGGCGTCACCATCCGCACGCCCCTCACCGAGGGCTACCTTTGGGAAGAGGGCGGCATTCCCTCGCCGGACGGCCATTGCCGGGCCTTCGACGCCGAAGCCCAGGGGACGGTCTTCGGCAGCGGCGCCGGAGTGGTGGCGCTCAAGCCCCTGGACCGCGCGCTGGCGGACGGCGACACCATCCACGCGGTGGTCCGCGGCACCGCCATCAACAACGACGGCGCCGCCAAGATCGGTTACACCGCCCCCAGCATCGAAGGCCAGGCCCAGGTGGTGGCGCAGGCGCTGGCGACGGCGGGGGTCGAGGCCTCCAGTATCGGCTATGTGGAGGCCCACGGCACCGGCACCGCCCTCGGCGACCCCATCGAGGTGGCGGCGCTGGCGGAGGCCTTCCGCGCCGGCGGTACGCCGCCGGAACGCTGCGCCATCGGCTCGGTGAAGACCAACCTCGGTCACCTCGACACCGCCGCCGGCGTCACCGGCTTGATCAAGGCGGTGGCCAGCCTCGAGCATCGGGAGCTGGCGCCGAGCCTGCACTTCCAGCAGCCCAACCCCAAGCTCAGCCTCGACGCCACCCCATTCTTCGTACCCACCGAGCGCACGCCGTGGGAGATCTCCGAAGGCGCGCGGCGCCGGGCCGGCGTGTCGAGCTTCGGCATCGGCGGCACCAACGCCCACGCGGTGCTGGAGGAGGCTCCGCCGCTGCCGGCGACCTCCGAGCCGGCGCCCTGGCAGTTGCTGGTGGTGAGCGCCCGGGGCGACCAGGCCCTGACCGCCGCGGCGGGGAATCTGGCGGAGGCCCTGAATCCGGAGGCCTCGACTTCAGAACAGGACGCCGCCCCGGCCCTGGCGGACGCCGCCTACACCCTCTCCATGGGCCGTCGGCCCTTCCTCCACCGCACCCTGGTGGTGGCCCGGGACGCCGCCGACGCCGCTGCCGCGCTACGCGGTGAGGAGGCCGAGCCGTTGCGGCGGGCGGTGGCTCCGGAAGAGGCGCCGCCGGTGGCCTTCCTCTTCCCCGGCCAGGGCTCTCAGCATCTCGACATGGCCCGGGACCTGGCGCAGGAGGAACCGCGCTTCCGCGCCGAGCTGGAGACCTGTTGCGGTCTTCTCCAGCCCCTGCTGGGCTTCGACCTCCTCGATCTCCTGCTGCCCGAAGAGCCCCTCGAAGGGGAGGTTCGGGAGGCCGCCGCCGCACGGCTCACGGATACCGCCGTAGCTCAGCCGGCGCTCTTCGCCGTCGAATGGTCGCTGGCGCAGCTGTGGAAGAGCTGGGGCGTCGAACCGGTGGCGCTGCTGGGCCACAGCATCGGCGAATACGTCGCTGCGACCCTGGCGGGAGTCTTCTGCCTCGAGGAAGCGCTGGCGGTGGTGGCGGCCCGGGGCCGGCTGATGGCCTCCCTGCCCGCGGGTTCCATGGCGGCGGTGGATGGGACACCGGAGGAGGTTGCCGCGGTGCTCGCCGAGCTGGGCCGGGAGGATCTGGAGATCGCCGCCGTCAACGGTCCCAAGGACGTGGCGGTGAGCGGCCCCGACGAAGCGGTGGCGGCGCTCCTCGAGCACCTAGATGCCGGCTCCGAGGAGGATGGGCCCCTCCGCGCCCGCCGCCTCCACACCTCCCACGCCTTCCATTCGGCGATGATGGAGCCGATCCTCGACGCCTTCCGCGGCGAGCTCGAAGCCTGCTCCCTGTCGCCGCCGGCGCTGCCGGTGATCTCCAATCGCACCGGAGCTCCCCTCACCGCTGACCAGGCCGTGGATCCGAGCTATTGGGCCGACCACCTGCGCCACGCGGTGCGCTTCGCCGACGGCGTCGAGACGCTGGTTTCCGGGCGGGTCGCCGGGCTGGACGGCGAGGCCCCCTGGCTTCTGGAGGTCGGTCCGGGGCAGGCCCTGGCCACCCTGGCGCGCAAGAGCGCCGAGCCTTCGAAGGTGCTGTCGAGCCTGCCCCATCCCAAGGTCTCGCGGCCGGCGCCGGCGGTGCTCTTGGAGACCCTGGGTCGGCTGTGGCTGGCGGGGGTGGAGGTCGACTGGAGGGGCTTCTGGGACGGTCAGCGCCGTCGCCGGGTTCCCCTGCCCACCTATCCCTTCCAGCGCCGCCGCTTCTGGCTCGACGCGCGCAAGGTGCAGGCGGTGGCGGAAGAGGATCTTCAGCGCCGCGACGATCCCAGCCGGTGGTTGTCGGTGCCGGCCTGGAACCAGGAGCCGCCGCTGCCCGCGGGCAACGCTTGCCCCGAGGGCCGCTGGCTGGTCTTCGCGCCGGCGGAGGAGCTCGACGGCGGCCTCGGCCACGAGACGGCCCGGGCGCTGGATCGGGCGCTCTGTGCGGAGTCGGTGGTGCGGGTGGTTCCCGGGGAAGCCTACGAGCGCCAGGGCTCGCTCTTCCGCATCGATCCCGACGATCCCGAGCATTACCAGCGGCTCTTCGCCGACCTCGCCGCCGAATTTGCCGACGAAGGAGGCGTTCCCGAGCGCATCCTCCACACCTGGGCGGCGACTCCGGTACCGGACCTCGGCGACGAGGAGCTGAAGGAAGCTCACCTGGAGGAGAGCCGCACCGCCGCCTTCTTCTCCCTGCTGTGGATCGCCCGCGGTCTGGAGATCTCCGGAGCGGGGGGCGACGTCACCCTCACCGTGGTTTCCTCCGGCCTCCACCGCATCACCGGCGGCGAGACCCTGGTGCCCCAGCGGGCGCTGCTCTTGGGGCCGGTGGAGGTGTTGCCCCAGGAGCACCCCGGCCTGCGCATCGAGGCGGTGGATCTCGATCCTCGGGAGGTTGCGGCGGTGGCCGGCGGGGACCGCACCGCGGTCTACGATCTCCTCGCCCTGCTCACCGTGCCGCGGCCCGGTGCCATCCGCGCTCTACGCGCCGGCGAGGTCTGGCGCCGTAGCTTCCGCGAGCTGCCTCTGCCGCCGCTGGGCCGACCCCAAGCTGAAGGCTCTTCGAAGGGCTCTCCCGAGGGTGCTGCGGAGGAGCTGCCGGTGCGCCTGCGGGAGGGCGGCGTCTACCTCATCACCGGTGGCCTCGGCGGTCTCGGCCTCGAGGTGGCTCGGGAGCTGGTGCGCCGCGGCCGGGTGCGGCTGGTCTTGTTGGGTCGCCGGGAGGTGCCGCCGCGGGAGCAGTGGCCGGCGTTGCTCGCGGCCGGCGGTCCGGTGGCGGCCGCCGTCGAAGCCTTGCAGGAGCTGGAGGACGGCGGTTCCGAAGTCCTCGCTTTCTCCGCCGACGTCACCGACGAAGGCGCCCTGTCGGCGGCGGTGGCTCAGGCGGAGGAGCGCTTCGGCCCCCTCCACGGCGTCTTCCACTGCGCCGGGGTCGCCGGCGGCGGCATCGCCCTGCTGAAGAATGTGGACGAGGCTCGGCGGGTGCTGGCGCCGAAGGTCGAAGGCACCCTCGCCCTCGACCGGGTGCTGGGTTCCTCGCCGCTGGATTTCTGCCTGCTCTTCGCGTCCGTCAACGGGATTCTGGGCGGCTTCGGCCAGAGCGATTACGCCGCTGCCAACGCCTTCCTGGACGCCTTCGCCCGCAGCCGTTACCGCCGTCGCGGAACCTATTGGGCGGCCATCGACTGGGACCGCTGGGAGAAGGTCGGCATGGCGGCGCGCTCCGCCTCGCCGCTGTCCCTGGCCGGAGCCCAATCCGGAAGCCAGTCCGGGGCTCAGCTTGGGGGCGGCTCCGCGGATCCTCAGCACCCGCTGCTGGGAGTGGCGGTGTTGGAGACCCGGGAGCGGGTGGTCTTCGTGCAGGAGATGGCGCCGGCGAGTCGCTGGGAGCTGGCGGAGCACCGCATCGCCGGTCATCCCACCCTCCCCGGCACAACCTATCTGGAGATGGCCCGGGCGGCCTTCCAGCGGGTGAGGAAGAGCGAGGACTCGGCCGGTGAGCAGCCGGTGGAGATCACCGACGTTGCTTTCCTGGCACCCCTCTCTGTCGCCGACGAGGCCGTGCGGCAGGTGATGCTCGTTCTCGAAGCGGCGGAGGACGGCCGCTGGAGCTTCCGGGTGGCCAGCTCCGAGCCCGGGGCGCCGCTGCCGGGGATGGCCGGGAGCACCAATAGTGGGAGCACAGGGGCCGGGAGTTGGCTGGAGCATGCCCGGGGCACCGTGGGAGATGCGCCGGCGGAGGCGGTGACCTCGCCGACCCACGACCTGGAAGCTCTGCGCCAGCGCTGCTCCGTCCGGCGGATCACCACCGAGGAGGGCGAGGCCCGCCGCGCCGCCGCCGACTTCCTGGTCACCGGCACCCGCTGGCAGAGCCTCCAGGGGCTGGAGCTGGGGGACGGAGAGGGGCTGGCGCTCCTCGATTTGCCGGCGGAGGTGAA
>JAXHTF010000015.1 GCA_034211275.1 Acidobacteriota bacterium | reverse complement strand
CGCGGCGGCGGGGCAGGAGCAGCCCCCAGAGCACCACCGTGCCCACCGCCAGAGCCACCAGAGCGGAGAGGGTCTGGGTCACCGCCAGCGCCCACAAACAGATGGCCAACCCGGCGCCCCACAGCCAGCGGCGCTGGCCGCCGGTGCCGTAGAGGCGCTCCTGAGCGATGAGGCACGGCAGCACCAGAAAGAGAGCCAGGTCCCCGGCACTGCCGGCGTAGGAGGTCACTCCCAGGCGCAGCCCCTCGGTCTCGCCGGCGAAGTCGAAGGGGCGGTACCAGCCATGGAATTGCAGTACCCCCACCGCCGCCAGCGCCGTTGCCGGCAGCATCAGCGCCCGTACCAGCCGGCGGCGGCGGTCGAGGGGCAGCCCCAAGTTCCACCCCACCAGAGCACCGGCGCCGATCCACAAAGAGACCAGAGCTTCCCCCACCACCGCTCGATGACCGGTGGTCGCCAGGCCGAGACTGGCGAGCAGCAGCAGCGGGACCAGGGCGCGCAACACCGGTAGAGCCGTCAGCCCCCTCCAATCGATGCGCGGCACGTTCCACAGGCGCCAGCTGAGAAAGCAGAGAGAAAGGAGCACCAACGGCTGGGCCACCAGCAGCTTGGGTAGCCGGAAGGCACCCTTCATGCTCGGATCGTGGACCCACCACAGCCCGAGAATTAGCGCCCAGACGCAAACCTCGCCCAGGGTCTCTCCCCACCGCGGAATGGACGCGGAACGGCGGCGGGCGGCGGAAGCGGCTGGAGGGCTCAAGAGATGAGGTCCACTAGAGGATTGAGCAAAGACACCGGAAGTCGGCGGCCAAAGATTTCTCGGTCAGTCGGAGCGCGGGGAGCATATCAGCAGGCCGGCGCTCCTTCATCTCGCCGTCCCTCCCCGATCTCCTGGCCGGAAGAGCACCAACACCACCGCCACCAGGGCGACGCCACCGACGTCCGCCGCCACATCGCCCCATTCCGCCGAGCGATAGGGCAAGAACAGCTGGTAGAGCTCGGTGAGGGCCCCGTAGGCCGCGCACCAAAGGAACCCTTTGCACCAGCGTTCCGGCCGGCTGCGCCAGGCGAGGAAGGCGAGCACGGCGAAGAGCCCAGCGTGGACGATCTTGTCGCCCCAAAGCTCCAGCGGAGCCTGCAGCCAGAGCGGCAACCAGGACTCCATCGCCTCTTCTTCGGGAACCAGACCCGCCGGCAGCGAGAGCAGCACAAAGATCAGCGCGGCCCAGGCCCACGGCATCCAGCGCCGGCGGATTCGTTCATTCGCGGTCATCGATCCGCTACTATAGTCGCCGGCATGCCCCCTTCTCGAGCTTCGACCCCGCACACGCTGCGACCGTACCAGCGGCTCCTCCTAGTCCTGGTCGGCGCTGGGCTCGCCGTATTGGCGGTGCTCGCCTACCTGCGCGACGAAAGGCAGGAAGAGCGATGGATCGAGATCGCCCGGGAGCGGCTCACCGGCTCCCTGCGGCTGGAGCAGATCGAACGCCTGCAACGCGAGCCCGATCCGGACCGCGGCGGCCTGTCCCTGGCCCGGGCGCTGGTGGTAGAGGCACTGGAAGCTCCCACCAACCCTCCGCCGGTGGCCCGCGATGGCGCTCCGCGGGGCGATATCGAGAACAGCGAAAGCGACCTGGCTCTGGCCCGCCGCCTCACCGGTGAGGCTCGCGCGGCCCTCCCGGCGGCCTGGGAAGGGCCCATGCTCGACGGCGCCGCCACCTATCTGGAGTGGTCCCAGACGCGGGATCCACGACTGGTACTCGAAGCGGAGCGCTGGCAGCAGCCGCTGTACCGCAGCCTGGAGCTGGCCCCCGGGGAATCCGAGCCCAACCGCTTCCTCGCCGCCGCCTACCTGGAGCTCTGGCCCGTGCTCTCCGAAGAGCGGCGCAGCGATGCCCGCCAAGCCCTGCGCCAAGCCTTCGAGGACGAAGCTACCTTCCGGCGTCTGGTGCGCCCTTGGCTCGAGCGCGCCGACAGCCGCTCCATGGCCTTCCGGTTGATCCCCCGCCGCCCGTGGGCCTGGGATCAGCTGCGCACCATCTACGCCGAGGAGCAAGATTGGCGCAATTGGCGGCGCGCCCACGAAGAATGGCGGCAGGCCTTGCTGGCGGAGCTCGACGACGATCTCCAAGAAGCCGACGAGCGGCTGCGGGGAGGCGATCCCCGCAGTGCCCGGCAGCTCTACTTCCAGATCGTCCATCGGGCACCGGCCACCCCCGAGGGAGACGCTCTGAGCAACAGCGCTCTGCTCCACTGCCCTCCCAGCGTCGCCAGCCGCATCTACGTCAACGGCCTGCGCCAGCGCCTGGAGCGTGCCCTCGATCTCTCCCTGCTGCGCACCTCGCCGCTGGAGCCGCAAGTAGTGGCGCGCCTCGCCCAGGCGGTGCCGGAGCTGGATCCGGCCCTCGCCGCCCACGCCGCCCTGATGGCGGGAGACCTCCCCCAGGGCCGGCTGTTGGAGCGCCGCCACACCAACGCCCTGTGGGATGACCAATGGGGGCCCTACTTCATCGCCAAGGCGCGGGTGCTCAGCTCCCGCGGGGATTTCACCGGCGCCGAGCAAGCGCTGGGATTGGTGCACGCGGTGTGGAAGACCCGCCTCCCCTACTGGCGAGCCCGCCAGGAGCAGGCTCGGGGCAACGCCGACGGAGAGCTGCTACGGCTGGCGGAGGATCAGCTGCTGCGCTTCGCCGCCCGGCGTCAGCCCGCCACCGCCTGGCATCGCAGCAATACCGTGTCGAAATTGGAGTGGGTGGCCACCGAGGAAGCCTCGGCGGTGGAGCTGGGGTTCCAGCAGGTGCCGGCGGTGGGAGCGGTGGTAGAGATTCGCATCGACGGCTGGATCGTCGCCACCGAAGCCATCTCCTCCAGCAGCCGGCTGCGCATTCCCGCCACTCTGGCCGCCGGCCAGGATCATCTACTGGAGGTGGTGACCCTCACCGCCGGCACGGTGGCCCCCGGCGAAGTCTTCTTCACTCCGGCCCCAGGCGCTCGAGGCACCACTTCCCTGGCGGGATAGCCGCGGGCTGGCGGACTTCGAGCTGGAGGGCCTCGGGGCCGAGACCGCCAGCGCTGCTCCGGCGAGCACCGCCAGGGTCACCGCGTTGGCGGGCATGGTCAGACCGAAGTCCAGGAGCTCGTGAGCGCCGGCGGTGACCAAGGCTCCCACCGCCGCCAGCACCGCCCCCCGATCCTCGGAGCGGCGGCGCCGGGAAAGCCCCGACGGCAACCCTCGAACGAAGAAGACCAACCCCACCACCAGCAGGACCGGCCCCACCAGGCCGGTGGTCACCGCCAGCTCCAGGTAGTCGCTGTGAGCATGGCGCCACAGCCCCGGCAGCTCCTGCGGCTGCACTTGGGGAAACGCGTCGCGGAAGGTGCCCAGGCCGCTGCCGGTGAGCCAGTAGCGGCGCCATAGCTCGAAGCTCGCCCGATAGGTCTCCAGACGGGCGCTCCAGGTGATCTCGTAGGCGGAAGTGGCGAGGAGCCGGCCGAAGCCCTCCCGGGCGCCGATCCACACCACCGCCGCCACTCCGGCGGCCACCGCCCCACCTCCCAGCAGCAGGCCGGTGGTGCGACCACCCCGCCGGCCCAGCACCAGACTCTGCACCGTCACGCCCAGCAGCGCCGCCGCCAGTCCCGCCCGAGAACCGGTGAAGGCGAGGGCGGCGAAGAGGGTGAGCCAAATCAACACCGGCGGAGCCAACAGCAGCACTCGGCGCTCGACTTCCGGCGTCGTACGGGCATGCAGGAAGGCCCACCAAACCCAGGCGAAGACCACCGCCAAAGCCAGCCCCAGGAAGGTCGCCAGGTGATCCGGATTGACGAAGGTGCCGCGCAGGCGATGGCGCATACCGGGCACCGCCAGCCCCCAGATGGTGTCGGCGTTGGCCAGCCAGCGGGGAGCTCCATAGACCACCTGGAAGAGGGCGGCAACGACCACCGCTCCCCCCAACCAGCGCCGCGCCTCCCGCCGGCGCCCGGCCACCGCCCCGGCCATCAAGGCCGCCGCCACCGCCGCCCAGCTCAACGCCGCCCGGCGACTGACCTCCGGCGCTACGGAAAGACGCGGCGAGGCCTCTCCCGCCGGCAGGCTCCCCCAAAGCTCGCCATGACCCGGCGACAACAGCCCCACTAGATCCTCCGGCCAGGGTAGGCTTTGCAGCCAGCCGAAGGCCGCCACGGCGAAGAGAGCGGCAGCGGGAACGGCCACCCGGCGAAGCACCGGGCGCGTCTCCGGCGTCATCACCGCCAGCACCAGAGCGAGGAAAACGCTCACCTGCAGCAATGTCGAGGCTCCCCGAGTGACGCTGCCAAAGGGCAGAGAGGCCCACAGCAGGGTGCAGGTCAGAAGAGCCGGGAGAATCTTTTCAGAATGCCGTATCATCGCCGGGTAGCACAGCCGCAGACCGCTCGTCAGAGCTTCCCCTCAGTCGTGGGCGAAACGCTCGAACTTGGAGGAACGATGGGATTTTCCGCTCACCGGCCATGGATTTTGGCAATCTTCGCCGTTCTCATATGGATCATCATTCCTGTTGCAGAATGTCAGCAGTATATCCCGCCGGGTAGCTTGACCGCGATCGAGCTTCCGCGCCGGGAGGGACTGGAGAAAAGCCTGGCGGAGGCCCGGTGGCAATTCGGCGGCCTGCGGGTCGACCCCTGGCTGGCGGTAGAGAATCTGAGCTATCTCAACGATGTCTTCTCCGGCAGCGACGGCCCCGAAACCAGCGACGTCACCGCCACCGCCGGCGCCGGCTTGCGAGCCTTCTTGCCCGTCGGTCCCGACACCATCATCGCCGGTTATGCCCTGCCCCAATACATCTACTGGCAGGACCTGGAGGAGCGCCGCCAGCTGGTGGGCCGCTACGGCGCCGGCGTCTTCACCTATTTCAACCGCGCCACCCTCGAGGTGATGTTGTCCTCCCACGAGGAGCAGCGCTTCGCCAGCTCCGAGTTCACCCAACTGGCGGTGAGCCAGCGCGACCGGCTGGAGGTCGTCGGCGAGGTGCGGCTGGTGCGCTCCCTGTGGCTCACCGCCGCCGGCGAAACGTCCGAGCTGCGCTATCAAGTGGACGACCTGGATGAGATTCCAACCCCTCAGTTCAGCCTGCTGAACCGCGATGAAGAGGTCACCCGCATCGGTCTTCGGGCTCAGCTCCGCGGCGGCTGGGATGTCTCTCTCGGGCTCGAAAGCTTCGAAACCGATTTCATCGACCCCGGACTCAACCTCTCCAACTCCGGCGATTCGCCCTATCTATCGATCCGTTTCCAGGAGGACGAGCAGGGGGTGCTGGTGAGTTTGCTGCAGCGCAAGCTGGACCCCGAACCGGGCTCGATCTTCGTTCCCTTCGACGAGCTCGTGGGCAATGCGACGTGGAATCAACCGCTGTCGGCTCGCTTCACCTTCAGCCTCTTCGCCGCGCGCCAACTCGGCTACAGCCTCATCAACGGCTATTCCCACACGCTGGAAGACCGTGTCGGACTGGCCCTCGCCTGGAGCTGGAACCGGCGACTGAGCTTCCAGGTTTCCGCCGAGCAAGGAGAAAGCAGCTACCAGCGCACCCTCATGAGCACCGCCGCGGAACGCCAGGACGACATTCAAGCCACCGGCCTGCGCATCTCCTGGCAGATCCTGCCCAAGCTCAGCCTGGGGGTCGGTTACAGCCGCACCGAGTTCGACTCCAACCTGCCGCGCTTCGACCGCGAGCTGGACCAGATCACCACCAGCATCAATCTCGGCGGCATCGACTGGCCCTGACCCCTGGGCCTCGGAGCTTTCGGGGGCACCCGACGCGGCGAGCCCGCAGACTCTGCGCCAACGCTTCAAACCTTGGGCCGGAGGGGCTTTTGCGGTAGATTGGGTGATGATGCGGAAAACACTGCCCTCAGCCCTCTTCCTAGCCCTGCTCGTTTCCGTCCTGCCGTCCTTGGCTCAACAGCCGACGACGGACGACGGCTATCGCATCGGAGCCCGCGACCTGCTCGAGATCCGGGTCTTCGAGGTCCCCGACCTCAACGGAGAGCGGCGAGTGGCGCCGGAGGGCACCATCAGCTTTCCCCCATTGGGTGACGTTCCCCTGGCCGGGCTCACCGTCGGCGCGGCGGAGGAGCTGATCAAGCAGAAGCTCGAAGAAAAATACTTCCAGCGGGCTACGGTGTCAGTACAGGTGCGTGAGTACCGCTCCAAACCCATCTCCGTCATCGGCGCGGTGAAGCAGCCGGGCAACCTCGGCTTCTCCGGCCGCTGGACCCTGCTGGAGGCCATCACCGCCGCCGGCGGGCTGGCGGAAAATCACGGATCGGTGATCTACGTTCTGCGGCGGGCGAGCAATGGGCTGTCCGCTCAGGTGGAAATCTCGGTGGCGGACCTGATGGTAGCGGGGAACCCCCGCGCCAACATCCCCATCTTCGCCAACGACCTGATCAACGTCGCGTCCACCATCGAGGTCACCGTCTACTGTCTGGGAGAGCTCGCCCAGCCGGGATCGGTGATCTTCAAGAGCACCGAGCGCATCACCCTGCTGGCCGCCATCGCCCGCGCCGGTGGCCTCACCGAGCGCGCGTCTCCCAAAATGGTGATCAAGCGCACCCGCGGCGGCACCGAAGAGGAAATCGAAGTCGATTTCCGGCGCATCCTGGGGGGCAAGGAAAACGACTTCCCGCTTCAGGACGGTGACGTGGTGGTGGTCAAGGAGAGCTTCTTTTGAACCACCGACCCGACCTGCAAGCGCCGGGTACGGATCCCTTCGGCCAGGAGCCGGATTCCGCCCTGGACGTCAAGGAGTACCTGCACAAGCTCCGCCGGCACTGGCGCCTCATCGCCCTAGTGGCCCTGGTGTGCACCGTCGCCGGCGTCGTGATGTACTTCATCACTCCCAAGCTCTACACCGCCCGGGCGGTTCTGCAGATCGAACGCCGCAGCCTGACGCCGCTGCTGGGGAGCGAGAATCCCTGGCTGGAGAATTGGTTCAACCTCGAGTTCTACCCCACCCAGGAGCGGCTGCTGCAAAGCCGCGGCCTGGCGGAGCGGGTGGTGCGGGACCTCGACCTGGTCAACAACCCGAGCTTCGAGAGCCCCCGGCCGGAGGGTTGGGAAGGCACCGAAGATGCCTCCGCGGCCCTCGACGAGGCGGCCCTGGCGCGCATCGCCAACCGCATCCGCGGCGGCCTCAGCGTGCGGCGCATTCGGGAGACCCAGCTGGTGGAGCTGACCTACACCTCGCGCTCGCCGGAGATGTCCGCCAAGCTGGCCAACGGCTTCGCCGAAGCGTTCATCGACCAGGGCATCGACAGCCGTTTCGAGAACGCCGGCAAGGCCTCCACATTCATCGCCGAGCAGATCGAGACCCTCAAGCGTGAGATCAGCGAGCGCGAGCTCCAGCTCCAAGACCTCAGCCGCCGCACCGACATCGTCGATCTCGACCCTCAGGCCAACACCACCATTCAGCGGCTGCGCACCCTGGACCAGGACTACAGCAACGCCAAGAACGACCGCATCGAGATGGAAGCGCGCTACCGCGAGCTGCTGGCCCTGCCGGCGGAGAGCGTCGCCGACAGCTTCTCCGGCGGCGAGGTGAGCCAGCAGCGCAGCAACCTCGCCAGCCTGCGCCAGGACTACAACTCCCGTCTCAACGTCTTCAAGCCCGAGTGGCCGGAGATGGTGGAGCTCAAGTCGCGCATCGAGACGGCGGAAGAGAATCTGCGCCAGATGGTGGAAGAGAACGCTGCCCTGGCCCGGGAGACGGCGCGGGCGGCGTACCAAGCGGCGCTGCGCAAGGAGCAAACCCTGGATCGGGACCTCAACGCCCTCAAGAGCCAGACCGTCGATCAAAAATCCAGCCGCCTGGAGATCGCCAATCTGGAGGACGAGGTGCGCACCCGCCGCGAGCTGCTCAACGAGCTGCTGCGCCGGCAGAGCGAGACCGATGTCGCCAGCCGCCTGCAGAATAGCCGCGCCTCCAACGTACGCATCGTCGACACCGCTCTGGTCCCCGGCGGCGCCTCCCACCCCTCCCTGCGTCGCAACGTCGGCATGGGCCTGCTCGCCGGGTTGCTGCTGGGCATCGGCCTGGCGCTGCTGCTGGAGTACCTGGACCGGACCCTCAAGAGCAGCGAGGAGCTGGAGCGCATCCTCGGCCTGCCCACCCTGGCGGTGATCCCCGACATCAGCCACAATGAGCGCGGGTACTACGGTTACGGCAACCGCCTGCTGCCCAGCTACGGCGCCGAGGGCCAGCGAAGCGGCAAGAGCAGCAGCAAGAGCGGCAAATCCAAGAGCCGCCGGAGCAAAGAAGGCCGTCCGGAGGAAGCGGATGCCAAGATCGAGCTGCTGCCCTACACCAAGCCTCGCCTGGCCATCGCCGAGGCCTATCGGTCGTTGCGCACGGCGCTGCTGCTGTCCAGCGCTCAGCAGCTTCGGGCGGTGACCATCACCTCCGCCGAGGCCGGCGAGGGCAAGACCGCCACCGCCGCCAACCTGGCGGTGGTGATGGCGCAGCTGGGCCGCAATGTGCTGATCGTCGACGGCGACCTGCGCAAGCCCCGGCAGCACCAGCTCTTCCGCACCTCCAACCGCTCCGGGCTGGTCAACCACCTGGTGGGGGATACGGAGGCCAAGGACGTCATCTTCCGCACCGAGATCCCCCATCTCTACATCTGTCCTTCCGGCCCGACGCCGCCCAACCCCTCGGAGCTGCTCTCCTCTAAGAAGATGACCAGCTTCCTGGACTACGCCCTCGAGCGCTTCGATTTCGTGGTCATCGACACGCCGCCGACCCTGGCGGTCACCGACTCCACCCTCCTCGGCGCCCTGACCGACGGCGTCGTCCTGTGCTGCCGCGCCGGCAAGCTCCAGCGCGAGGAAGCCCGGGCCTGCCGGGACCGCCTGCATTTCGCCGAGATCCGCATCCTCGGCGCCGTGCTCAACCGCTTCCGGCCCACCGCCGGCAGTTCGAGCTACGCCCGCAAGTATCGCTACTACGAGAGCTACATGGACGCGGAGGCGGACTCCGCCAAAGACTCTCGCGCCGATTCCGCCGCTTGATGATCGACATCCACTCCCACGTGCTCCCGGGGATCGACGACGGCGCCGAAGACCTCCCGGAGTCGGTGGCCATGTGCCGGCGTGCCGCCGAGGACGGTTGTACCGCCATCATCGCCACGCCGCACCAGCGCCACCGGCTGTGGTGGAACGCCGAAAGCGACGACCTGCACCAGCTCCGCGGACTGGTGCAGAGCGAGCTGGACGGTGAGATTCAGATTCTGGGCGGCGCGGAGATCCGCGTCGACTCCGAGCTACTGGACGACCTGGACGCCGGCGTCACCACCCCGCTGGCCGGCAGCCGCTACCTGCTGGTGGAATTCGCCCGCAGCGGCTTCGGGCCGGTGCCGGAGGACACCATCCACGAGCTGAGCGTCGCCGGCTGGAGGCCGATCCTCGCCCATCCCGAGCTCCTGCCCTGGCTGGCCGAGGACATCCCCCGGCTCACTCAGCTGGTGGAGCTCGGCGCGCTGCTCCAGATCACCGCCATGAGCGTCACCGGCGAATTCGGCCAGCGGCCCCAGCGGGCGGTGCACGGGCTCCTCGAGGCCCGCCTGCCCCACTTCATGGCCAGCGACTGCCACGGCATGGCCACCCGGCCACCGGGACTCTCTGCGGCGCGGGAGCTGGTGAGCCAACGTTGGGGCTCGGAGCTGGCCCAACGGCTCACCGAAATCCATCCGCGAGCGATTCTCGAAGATTCCGAGCTGCCGCCCTGGTAGACTCCAAAGATCCGGATCGGCCCTCCCCCGGAAAGATCGGCTGCTAAGCCTCACCTGGAATGCATATTGCTACATTAATGCAGGCAGAGACCGGAGGCCTTGCTCCCGCCCCCCGTCAATCGTCCCCATCGAGCACCGGGACCGAAGCCTCCGATGCCTCCCCTGACCTATTCCTGACGCCAGAATGAGAATTTCAAAAGTGTTTCTTCGCCTCCCTACCCTTCGCGGGTTGGTCCTCGCGCCGGCTCGCAACCCGGGAGAAACTCCCAGGAGTTTCTCCCGGTTCTGGCATTCCTACAGGGGCCCCCTGCTCGCGAGCTTGTTGATGCTCATGGCCACATCATCCACCGCCACCGCCGCCTATGCCGCGGATCCGTTCTATGAACGCCTGCTCCGCGACGGCATCGAGGCCGCTGCCCGCGGCGAGCACGCCGAGGCCCAAAAAGATCTAAATCTGGCCTGCTTTGGCTTCCTCGACGACCTCGAGCTACTTTCCGAGTGCCTGGTGCAGCTGGGACTCTCCCAGGCCCAAACCGGAGACTCGGAAGGCTTCCGAGACACCTTCCGCCGGGTGTTGGAGATCGAGGAGCGTTTCGGCGCCTACACCGAAGCGCAGCTCCCGCTGGACCTGCGGAGCCGCTTCGAAGCGGAGAGCGTCGAACGGGTTCCGGAAGCCCTCTTGCGCCGTGTCGATGCCTTCGCCAAGCTCGCCGACCGCAAACGTCTGGGGCAGATAGAGAATCTCTCTCCCGACGAGCAGCGGGCCTTTCTCGAAGAGCGCATCACCGAGGAGCCCGAGGACTTCCAATGGAGACTGGAGCTGGCCCAGCTCGAGCTCGACCAGGACCGCCCCCAACAGGCTCTCGACGCTCTCCACGAGCTCAGCCAGGATGCAGCACGGGTGCCCCAGGCGCGATGCCTGAGCGCCGAGGCCGCAATCCGTCTCGGAAGGTGTACCGCCGCCGAACAGCTGGCCACCTGCCCGCGCCCCCGGCGCAACACGGAGGCCGCCGCGGCGCTGCTCGAATGCCTCGCCGAGCGGGGACGCTGGACTGAAGCCCAGGCGTTCCTCAGCGCCGCCGGCTCCACCGCCCTTGGCCGGCGCGACCTACAGCGCTGGAACCGGCGGGTGGAGCGCGCGCTCCGCGACTCCAACGGCCAGAACACGCCGGAAGCCGCGGCTGCCGACCGCAGCCCCCTACCGGAAGTGGAGGCCGCACCGGCCACCCGTCTCTCCGCCGAAGAGCAGGCCGAGCTCCAGCGCGCCCGGGACCTCCTCGCCAACGCCGAGATGGCCCAGGATCTGGATGAAGCCTTCGCCATCGCCGCCGAGGTCGCGGACGCCAATCCCCAGGCCCGAGAGGCTCAGCATCTGGCAGCGGAGATCGCCTACCGCGCATCCCGCTGGACCGAAGCCGCCGCCTATTTTCGGCGCGGTGGCGATCCCGGCGACGACAACCCCATCCGGCTCTTCTTCATGGCGGTTTCGTTCTATGAATCCGGAGACCGGGAAAGCGCCGCGGCCGCGCTGCGCCGCAGCCTCCCGGGCATCCAACGGACCCCCTATGTCGAACGCTACGTCCAGAACATTCTCGGCACCGAGGCTGTCAATGAATGAACAAGCATGCATGAGGCGGTGTCTATCTTGAGCACGAAGCACTACATAGCCAACTTGACATCAGAGGGTCATCGCTCTACGATCTTGCAAAAAAAGGAGTTCCCCGTGAACCGCTCGGTCATCCTTTTCTTCTCCATACTCCTGCTCGCGACAATTCTGGCACCTCCTGCGGCTGCCCAGGGCACATCGATCTCCGTCGAGGTCGAAGCTCCCGGCTGTCTGCCCATCGCCGAGAATGGCGTCGTCACCGCCCAGGTGCAGAACGAGCCCGCCGGCAGCAGCGTCCGCATCTACTTCCGCCGCCTTCACCAGGAGGTGGAGGACTTCTACTACGTCCTCGCCAGCCCCGACGGCCCCGGCACCTACCGCGCCGTGCTCCCGGAGGCCGAGGACGAAGAGCTGGAAGAAAAGCAGCTGGAGACCTCCGCCGCCGCCGAGGACGGTTCCGAAGACGACTGGGCGGATTGGTGGAAGGCCAAGGAAGAATCCACCAACCGGGACCCCAACGACGATCTCAACCGCGACCTCATCGACGAGCGGGCCCAGCAGGGCCGCCTGGAGCGCCGCGATTGGATGCTGGCGATGACCGACGAGGAGCTCCAGGATTGGCTCGCCCAGCAGGAGAACGAGCCCACGGAGTACTTCGGCGAGGTCATCGACGCCAACGGCCAGCTGGTGGCCCAGTCGGAGATGGAAGTGGTCGAGGTGCGGGACAACTGCCAGTTCCCGCTGACTCCCCGGCAGGAGGGCGAGGCGGAGAACCTCGTCGTCGGTGAAACCGCCGAGTGGGAAGAGGGCGAAGAGCCCTTCCATTGGCTGTGCGACGGCATCGTCTCGCGTATCGATCCCCAGGGCGTGCTGCGGGTCGACCGCCACTGCCGCTTCTGCGTCATCGCCTGGTGGCAGCGCAAGGAAGTGCTGATCCCCGCCGCCGCCGCCGCTGTGGCCACCGGCGTGATCATCGCCGACAACGACGACGAGCCCGCATCGCCTTCGGCGCCCTGAAGCGCTCTCGCTTCTCCGGTCTTCCGGCAAGAGAACCCCGGCGCAGCTTGGCTGGCCGGGGTTTTTCACGCCGTGCAGACCCGCCTACCATGGCAGCCACGGCAGTCACCAGCCCCGAGATCCACTCCATGCAGGCTCCACGAATCGCCGCCATCATCTGTCCCAACGGCCTGGGGCATCTGCGGCGAGCGGTGGGCATCCTCAGTCGCTTGATCCAACGCCGGCCCGAGGTTGAGTTCGACCTGATCTGCAGCCGCTGGCAGCTCGACAAGCTGGCCGGCTGGGATCGCCTTCAAGGGCTTGTGCAGTCCGGGGCGGGGCTCCATACCGGATGGACGGAACCCGGCGTCCGATGGTCTACAGACCCGAACCTCTACACCGACGGCCGACTCACCCGCTGGATCGAGCGACTCGCGAACCAGCAAGTCCTCGAGACTGCCGACCTAGTCCTCTCCGACAACCTGGCGGCGGTGCTAGAGCTACGCCCCGATGCAGTGCTCTCGGGCTCCTTTCTCTGGTCCGACGTGCTAGGCCAGGCCTACCCGGAGAGCGCCGCGGTGGAATCCTTTCGGCACAGGGAAGAGACTCTCCTCCGACGACATCGCCCGCCCATGCTCTGCCTGCGGGATCTGGCCATGCCGGCGGTGATGGAGCAAACCGAGGCTGTACCGCTGGCCTGGATGTGCGAGGATACTCGGCGTTCCGTGGAAGACCGTTTTCCGAAGGGCGGGGCAGGCAACCGGACCTCGGCTCCGACGATCGCGGTCGCCGGCGGCGCTACGGGGGCTGCGACGAAGATTCTGGCCTCCCTGGTCGAAGATCTCGCCACGGAGGGCTACCGCTTGCTGGCACCGGAAGCCCTGGTACCCAAAGCAACGACAGCCAGGAGCTCCGAGCCGGCCGGACCGGTGGAGACCTTCGAGCCCCGCAGGCTGGCAGAAGCCCGGATCCTGATCTGTCGCCCAGGGGCCGGAACCCTCAACGACGCCATCGCCCATCGCGTACCGATGATCACTCTCTACGAAGCCGGGAACCCGGAAATGGACCACAACGGCCGGCGCATCGAGGAGCTTGGATTGGGCATCGATCTGGGCGCCCAGGCCGACTCCTCTCAACTTCTCGACGCGGTCCGCCGGCTTCAGGAGCCGGCGACCTACGCCGCCACCCGGAAGCGTCTCCAGGAGCTTCCTCGCAACGGCCTGGAAGAGGCGGCGCGGTGGTTGGAGAAGCGGCTGGAGAGGCAGTTGACCGAAGGACGCCAGCATCCATGAGCTCCACCCCATCCCATCGAGATCCCCAGGCTCCCGAGCTCCATGACTTGAGCTGGATCTGCGTGAGCCCGTCCACGCCGCTGAAGCAGATCCTGGAGCGTCATCAAGGAGCGCCCGAGCGCGGGCTGCCGGCGGGGATCGCTCTGGTGTTGGACGAGGAGGGCGGCCTCCTGGGCACCGTCACCGATGGAGACGCCCGCCGCGCCCTGCTGCGCACCGAGGATCTGACCACTCCCGCCCGGGAGGTGATGCGTCCGGACCCCATCCGGCTGCCGGAAGGACTGAGCTTTCGCGAAATTCTCCGCCGACTGCCCAAGGAGCTCGAGCGCCGGGGCCGCCGCAGCCAGCGTTTCCTGGGCAAGATCATCCTGGTGGACGAGCAGGACCGCCCGACCCGGGTGCTCGACTATCACCAACTGTGGGAGCAGCGGGTCGCGTCCCACCGCCATGTGACGGTAGTCGGTCTGGGGTATGTCGGGCTGACCCTGGCGCTGGTGCTGGCGGAGGAGGGATTGCGGGTCACCGGCGTCGACCTCGACGAGGACAAGATCTGCGCCCTCGAAGAAGGCCGCCCCTACGTCCACGAGCCAGGCCTGCCGGAGCTCCTGCGGGAGCAGTTGAGTCACAGCTTCTCGGTCACCACCGACCTGCCGGAGGGCAGCGATGTGTTCATCGTTGCGGTGGGCACGCCGGTGGAGGCGGGCCTGGACTCGCAGCGGCCGGAACCCAGCCTCGCCATGCTCGAAGCAGCGACCCGGGCGGTGGCCGCCCGGCTCACCCCCGGCGCCCTGGTCATCCTCCGCTCCACGGTGCCCGTGGGCACCACCCGGGGCTTCGTGCTGCCCCTCCTGGAGCAGCTCACGGGCCTGCGGGGTGGCCGGGACTTCCATCTCAGCTTCGCTCCGGAGCGCACCGCCGAGGGCCGGGCTCTGGAGGAGCTGCGCACCCTGCCGCAAATCATCGGCGGTCTCGACGAGGACAGCGTCGAAGCCACCGCCGCCCTCTTCCGGGAGCTCACCCACACCTTGGTGCGGGTCGAGTCCATCGAGGCCGCGGAGCTGGCGAAGCTGGTCAACAACTCCTTCCGGGACCTCTCCTTCGCCTTCGCCAACCAGGTGGTCCAGCTGGCGGCGCCGTTCAATCTGGATGCCGTGGAGGTGATCCAAGCCGCCAACCGCGGCTATCCCCGCGACCCGGTACCACTGCCCAGCCCAGGAGTCGGCGGCCCCTGCCTAAGCAAGGACCCCTACATCCTCGCCGCCGCCCGCCAGCCTTCCGGGGAGATCTCGTCCACCGATGGCCTCACCCTCTCCGAGCTCGGCCGGCGGGTCAACGAATCGATGGTGCAATGGGTCGCAACGGCGGTGCTCTCGCAGCTCCGGCGGCTGGGGAAAGAGCCTGGGGAGTGCTCCGTGTTGATCTGCGGCCTGGCGTTCAAGGGGCAGCCGGAGACCTCGGATATTCGATCCTCGACTTCGCTGGAGATCGCCCGGCTTCTCTCTCTGGAGGTCGGCGAGCTCTTCGGTCACGATCCGGTGGTGGCGCCGGAAGAGATCGCCGCCGCCGGGCTCCAGCCGGCCCAGCTGCCGGCGGGCTTCGACGGCATGGATGCGGTGCTCTTCCTCAACAACCATCGCTCCTACTCTCGCCTCGACGTCTTCGCCACTATTCGCGCCCTGGCGGAGCCGCCGTTGCTCTTCGACGGCTGGCATCTCTTCCGGCCCGAGGAAGTGCTCCAGGCTCGGCCGGGAATCTACATGGGGCTGGGCTTCACGCGTTCGTCCCTGGAGGAGTCATGACTCTGCGCACCCTCGGTGTCATCCCCGCTCGAGGCGGCTCCAAGGGTCTGCCCGACAAGAACATCCTGCCGCTGGGAGGCGAGCCGCTGGTGCTCCATACCTGGAAAGCCGCCCACGCGGCGCAGCGGCTGCACCGGGTCATCCTGAGCACCGACTCCGCAAGGATCGCCGACACCGTGCGCCAGGCCGGCGGCGACGTCCCTTTCCTGCGCCCCGCGGAGCTGGCCACGGACAGCGCCCAGGCCATCCCGGTGATTCAGCACGCCCTGGCGGAGGTCGAGCGGCAGGAGCGGCAAGAGCACGAAGAGGCCCCTCCCTACGACGCCGTGGTGATGCTCCAGCCCACTACCCCGCTGCGCACCACCGAGGACATCGACGGGGCCCTGGCGCTGCTCGAATCCAGCGGCGCCGACAGCGTCATCAGCGTAGTCGACGTCGGCGGGCACCATCCGGCGCGGATGAAGTATCTGCGGGGAGATCGGCTCGTCGACCCTCCGTTCTGCGAAGCGAGGGAGAACCAGCCGAGGCAGGAGCTGGAGCCCATGTACCTGCGCAACGGTGCCATCTACGCCACCCGCCGGCAAGTCCTGCTGGGCGGCTCGTTCAAGGGCTCCGACTGCCGCGCTTGGATCATGCCCGCGGAGCGCTCGGTAAATATCGACACCGGCCTCGACTTCCGTCTCGCCGAGCTGATGCTGAACGAGGATGCATGCTGATCCTCCACGTCGAGCCTCGGCGGGCCGGCAAGGTCGCCCGGCGCCGGCTGAAAGCTTGCGGCTGCCAGGTCGAGTACGTCGACTGCTCCGACCAGGCAGAGCTCCTCACCGCCCTGGCGGCCCGGCCCTACGAAGCGATCTTCCTCCGCCTCGGCCTGGCCCTCGACGCAAGAGCTCTCGACGCCGGCGGTGAGCTGCGCTTCGCCGTCACCCCCACCACCGGACTCGATCACATCGACCTCGCCGCCGCCGAGGAACGCGGCGTCGAGGTCCTCAGCCTGCGGGGCGAGACCGAATTCCTGGCCACCGTACGCACCACGGCGGAACACACGTGGGCCTTGCTCCTCGCCTCCATGCGGCATCTGGTTCCAGCCCTGGAGGACGTACGCCGGGGCAGCTGGCGCCGCGAGCCCTTCCTCGCCGACGAGCTCGACGGCAACACCCTGGGCATCCTCGGTCTGGGGCGGCTAGGGCGCATCGTCGCTGGCTACGGCGTAGCCTTCGGTATGGAAGTGCTGGCCCACGACATCGACCCCGACGCCTTCCGTAGCGCGCCCGCCGCCGTCGCCGCCCGCAGCCGCGACGAGCTGCTGGCACAGGCCGACGTGGTCAGCGTGCACCTGCCCCTCGACGAAACCACCGCCGGCTATTTGGATGCCGACGCCCTGAGTCGTATGCGGCGAGGCGCGGTGCTGATCAACACCGCCCGCGGCGAGCTGGTGGACGAAGAGGCGCTGCTCGAGGCCCTGGAGTCCGGTCGTCTCGCCGCCGCCGGCCTCGACGTCCTGGCCGGAGACAGCCGCTGGAGCGAGCAGGGCCCCGGCGCCGAGCACCCCCTGGTACGCTACGCTCGCGAGCACGAGAATCTGCTGCTGACGCCCCACATGGCGGGCTACGGCCGCAACGCCATCGCCCGCACCCGCTTGTTCATGATCGAGAAATTCCTCCGCGCCGCCGGCAAGAGCCGAGGGGGCGCCGAACCGGGAGAGTCATGAGACCGATTCTGATCGCCGAATGCTGCCAAAACCACAACGGTCGCCGCGACCTACTCCAGCGCATGATCCACCAGGCCGCGGAGGCCGGCGCGGACTTCGTCAAGCTCCAGGCCATCCGGTCCCGGGAGCTGACCCACCGACCCCGCTTCGACCAGGGAGAGCGCCGTAGCGACAACGGCAACGAGGTCGTGGAGGTCATCCAACGGCCCTACCAGCCGGAGCTGGAACGGCTCCGCACCCTCGATCTGACTCTGGACGACGAGGCTTGGTTCGTCGACGAATGCCGGCGTGCCGGCGTCGCCTCAATGACGACCCTCTTCACCCGCACCGCCTGCCGTGAGGTTGAAGACCTGGGCTATGACGCGGCGAAGATTGCCAGCTACGACTGCCGTTCCTATCCCTTGCTGCGGGATGTGGCGGAGCGCTGGTCCACCGTCGTGTGCTCCACCGGCGCCACCTACGACCACGAGATCGAGGGCGCCGCCTACGAGCTCGCCGGCACCGAGCTCACCCTCCTGCACTGCGTGACCATCTACCCGACACCCATGGATCAGCTGCATCTGCGGCGCATGAGCTTCCTGCGACGCTTCACTCCCCGAGTCGGCTGGAGCGACCACACCAAACCCGCGGAAACGGGTCTTTGGGCGAGTAAGATCGCCCTCGCCCTGGGAGCCACCTGCATCGAGCGCCACTTCACCGTCCTCGGCCCCGGCGAGACCAAGGACGGCCCGGTGTCCATCACTCCGGAGCATCTGAAGGAGCTGCGGGCCTTCGCCGACCTGCCGCGGGCCGAGCGCATGGCCCTGGTACGCCGCGACTATCCGGAGTGGGAGCAGGCCCTGGGGCAGGCCCGGCGCTCCCTGTCCCACGGCGAGCTGCTCAACCGCGACTACTACGCCGGCCGCTTCGCCAGCCGGGTGGCGGGCCGCTGGATCTACAACTGGGAGGACGTGGATCTGGATCCGCTGCTGGACCACGAAGCTCCGACAATGCCCCCCAGCGTCTGACCCCATAGTCGGTTACTAGGAGAGCCCCTCGCTCTCCCCACATGCGCGAACCTCGAGACTTGAGTCTTGGCCACCCTTCTCCGCCGCCTAACCTCCGGGACCTTCTTCTACGGTCTGGGGCAGTTCCTCCCAAGGCTGGTCCGCTTCCTGCTGCTGCCGGTCTTCACCCTCTTTCTAACTCCGGCGGATTATGGAGTCTTGGAGCTGGCGGGAGCGGCGGGGGGATTCCTCGCCATCTTCCTGCGGCTGGGGCTACCGGGCTCCGCTACCCGCTTCTACTTCGATTATCGGGAAGGGCCCGAGCTCAAGGACTACATCACCACCCTGGCGTGGTTTCTGAGCTTGGTCAGCCTGGGCGTGGGAATGCTGGCCTTGATGGCCGCGCCGTGGGTCTTGCAGCGCTGGCTCCCCGACCTGCAGTACGCGCCCTTCTTCGTCCTCGCCGCCATCACCGCCATCCTCGCCACCAACTACGAGCTGCAGCTGCGGCTGATTCAGGCCCGCGAGCAGGCCAGCCTGGCCGCCCGGCTGAGCGTCTCCCGAGCGGGCATCAGCATCGCCTTGTCCCTGCTCCTGGTGGTGGGCCTGCGCATGGGTGCCACCGGCGTCCTGATGGCCGAAGCGGTGGTCGCCGGGCTCTTCCTGCTGCAGGCGGTGCGCTACCTCGCCCCCGAGCTGCGGGGCAATTTCCGCCGCGAGCTGCTGGGAGCGTCCGCCCTCTATGGCCTGGGCATCCTGCCAGGGCACCTGATGGGCACCTTCACACCGCTCATCACCCGCGGCTGGCTCTCCACCGCCGAGTCCCTTTCAGCGGTGGGCCTGCTGGGCATCGCCACCCGTTTCGCGCTGCCCATGACCTTGTTGGTGGCCGCCTTCCAGCGCGCCTACCAGCCGGTGTACTTCGCCCTCCGCCAGTCGCAAGGAGAGGAAGACAGACAACAGCTGGCCACCGCCGTGCGCACCATCTGGACCAGCGCTCTGGGCATCGCCCTGCTGGTCGGCCTGGGAGGACCGGCGCTGATCCAGCTGATGACCCCGGCGAGCTTCCACGACGCCGCACCGCTGCTGACCATCCTCAGCTTCGGCTTCCTCGGTCATACCCTCTACACCCTGCTCGGCTCCGAGATTTACTTCAAGAAGAAGACCTGGCTGATCCCCGCCATCTCCGCCGCCTCCCTACTGGCAACCCTCGGCGTCACCGCTCTGACCGTCGAGGGTTTCGGCGCCGCCGGTGTCGCTTGGGCCACCGTTGCGGGCTATTGGGCCAGCGCCCTGGTAGCCTCCACCGTCGCCAGCCGCCTGGTGCACATTCCGCATCACTGGCTGGCCTTGGGCCGCTCGACACTGGTGGGCGGAGGGCTGCTGGTCCTGGGCCTGCTCTACCCGGCCCAGGACCCATGGATGCAGCTCCTCCGCTGCGGCGGTGCCTTTGCCGTCTTCGCCACGCTGTTGTGGATCACCGGCGATCCGACCCTGCGGGAAGCGGCGAACCGGCTGCGCCAGCTGCGGCCCCGGGGGGAGGACGAGACTCCATGAACACCGTTCCCATGAATCAACCATTCCCATGAATCAACGGTCCCCATGAATACCGTCCTCTTCTACGACCTGGAGAGCCTCACCAACGAGGAGCTGCAGCGGGTCCGGGAGGCCGCCGGCAATCCGAGCACTCGGGACGAGCCGCCGCATCGCCTCATCGAGATCGCACCTGCGAGCACTGTCTGGCCAGAGAGCACTGTCTGGCTAGAGAACACCGTCTGGCCAGCAAGCACCGTATGGCCGCAGTCTTCTTCGGAGAACCCGCCTCCCTCGGAGGAGCAGCCGGAGCCCCTCCAGCGCGTGGCGGACCACCGCGGGGAAGACTTCCTGGATCGGCTGATGGACTGGATCGACCAGGTCGTGGGCAGTGAGGCTGCCGGCGGCACCATGGCGCCGGCCCAGGAGATCCTGGCCGCGGCCCGCTACGCCCTCCTCTTCGATCTCGCCCATCCTCTCTCCCGATGGTGCAACCTCGTCGACCTGCTCCACCGCTTCTCCCCGGACCGACTAATCTGGGTCACCAACGGTGCCGAGGGCAGAGCACCGGCGGAGATCCGCGCCCTGCTGGCCAGCGTGCCGCAGCTCGAGCCGCGCTGGATCGAGCTCCGGCGGCCGAATCTTCTCGACCGTTGCCGGAGCGCGCCCCGCCGGTTGCTGGAGCGCCACTGGCGCGCCGTGGAACGCTGGCGTTCGCGGCTGCGCGCCGCCCTCCGCCGCCGCCCCGCCTTGGAGCCGGCGCCGGTGGTCCTCACCGAGTATTTCCCCAACAGCGTCCGCACCTCGCTGCCGGTGGCCAGGGCTCTCGCGGAACGGGGCATGGCGGTGCGCTGGTTGCCCGCCCGGCAGCGGGTGGCCCATCGTCTCGCCGAGTTCACCGCCGGCAGCTCCTCCGAGCCAACGACGACCTCCATGGAAGAGGTGGTGACCTCGGCTTCCCGCCTGCTTCGGGGCCACTGGATGCGCGCCCGGCGGTCCGCCCTCCAGCAGCTGCTGGGCCTTGCCACCACCCCGCTGCCAACGGTCCGAGAAACGCCCCCGCAGGTCCAGCCGCTGGCCGAGCTCCTGCGTCTGCTGCACCATCGGGGGCTGCCCCTGCTGGTCGAAGCCGCCCACTGGCTCGAGGTCTACGACCAGGCCTGGGAGCATCTGAAGCCCCGGGTGGTGCTCTCCACCACCTACAGCAGCATCCAAGGCCGGGCCGCCGCCCTCACCTTGCGCCGCCGGGGCGGCAGGGCGGCCTACCTCCAGCACGGCATCTTCCCCTCCCGCCGGGTCTATTCACGCTTCTGTCACGACCTGATCCTGGTCTGGGGGGAGCACGAGCGACGAGCTCTGGAGGGCTTCGGTGTCGCCGGCGAGCGCCTGCGATGCGTCGGCGCGACTCTCTACGACGCCCCCCTGCGGGAGGCTTGGAACCGGCGATCCGAGAACTTCCCCGCCGCCGGTGAACCCCTGAGCATCTCTTTCATGGCCTCCCGCTCCGGCGGGGCGGTCTCGACCCTGGCGGTCTCCCGCCGCACCCTGGAGCTGGTGGCCGGCGCCGCCCGCCGCATCCCCGGCGCCGGGCTGACGGTCAAGACCCACCCGGCGGACGCCACCGGCCTGCCGGAGCGGATCCTCGCCGCCTACCCGGAGGTGGAGCTGATCCGCCAGGGCAATTCTCAAGAGATCATCCGCGAGTCGGACCTGGTGATCGTCGTCTCCAGCACCACCGGCTACGAAGCCTGCGTCTTCGCCAAGCCCCTCATCGTGTGCAATCTCACCGGTCGACCGGACTTCGTAAACTATGAGGCCTACGGCGCGGCCCTCGCCGCCGAAGACGAGAACCAGCTAGTGCATACGATCCTTCGGCTGCAGAACGACAAAGACCTGCGGCGGCAGCTCCAAGCCGGCCGGCAGCGGCTCTTTGACGAGTTGCTCAACGGCGGCCGTGGAGATGCAGCAGAATCCGCTGCTCGGGCCATCGAGGACTGTCTCCAAGCCACCCGGGCCGCCGCAGGAAATCGAGAGAAAGCCTGATGAGCACGGCCACCGAGCACTCTTCTACGCCTCCCCCAGCGGATCTACCCCGGCTCTTGGTGTGGACCTGGACCGATCCGGACTTCCCTTCCGGTAGCCCGGCGATCCTCGCAGCTCTGCTCGACCCGCTCCCCGCTGGCAAGGTGGAGGTCGTCTGCGAAGACCGCACTCAGGGTCGCCGCCAGCGGTTGCACCGCTTTCGCCATCCCGTACATCGATATCGTCTACACCAGCGGCTCTGGCCGTTTCGCCGCGGCTCGCGGATCCGCACCGCCCTCGCCTACCTCTGCGCCCCCTGCCTGCTGCTCTACGGCCTTTGGCGGATCTACCGGTTTCGCCCCGGCTGCCTGCTCACGGTCTACCATCAGCCCTTGTGGATCTTCACCAGCTATTTGCTCTCCAAGCTCACCGGCGTGCCGGTGGTCTACTACGTCCATGACCCCTACCGGCAAGCCGCCGAGCACCGTGGGCGCCTCGAAGGTAAGCTCGCAGCGTGGATCGAATCAAGAACCTTGCACCACGGGCTTGTAGTGGCGCTGTCCGACTACACCGCCGAGTTGTACCGGCAGACCGCCGGTATCGAAGCCCGGGTATTACCTCACGTCGCCGACCTGTCCTGGGCCTCAGAGGTGGTCCCTCGACCCCACACGACCGGCGAAGAAGGCCGTCTTGTCGGCTATGCCGGTACGATCTACGAGAACAATCAGGACCTGATGAAGTGTCTCGCCTCCGTAGTGGAGGCTGAACCTCGACTCTGTCTGCGGGTCTGGACTCCGGCCCGGCAAGCGGTGCTGGAAGCTTGCGGGCTTCTCCATCCGCGCATCGAGATTCGCTTCGAAAGCGATCATCAGCGTCTACTCGAAGAGCTCTCCCAATGCGACTTGCTCTACCTTCCCCTAAGCTTCCACGATAGCCCCAGTCTCCCCACCGACTCTCTGCGGTACGCTCTGCCGACCAAGGTGGTGGATTACTGCCTGGCAGGAGCGCCGACCCTCGTCCATTGCCCGGAGGACTATGCTACGGCAAGGTTCTTCCGTCATCACGAAGCGGGATTCCTACTGCATCGCGAGAGGTTGGAAGATCTGAGAAGCTGGATCAAGCAGTGGCTCGACGAAGATGACACACCGTCCTTCTCAAGAGGCTTGGGAAGTGCGAGGGCTACTTTCGACCCCAGCCGCAATCATCGGTTGTTTCGTGAGTATGTCCGAGAAGCGGCACAGCAAGATTCCAAGGCCAACCAACGTCAGCGCAACGAAGTAGAGAAGTGATGAGCAACCAGCAGCCAAGCCCGCCCAACCAACCGGTGGATCCCGGCTCCTCCCGGAAATTCTTTAGCGCTGAGTTCAACGGCGCGCGCTTCGGATCCTTCCAAGATCTTAAACTGCCGCGCTTCATCGAGCTGTTCAAGGAGCTCGAGGAGTTCTCAACCGCCTATGGGCAGCAAGTCGCCAGTGGAGAGGGATGGCCCGAGACCTATCCTTGGCCCCTGGACGCCCTCCACACCAACACGCGTATCTGGGAGTATCCCTTCGCCCTCGATGCCCTCCGCCGTTTCGCCGCCCCGGGGGCCAGGATCCTGGACATCGGATCAGCCCTCACTTTCTTCCCATCCTTCCTGGCGTCCAGTGGGTATGAGGTCGTTGCCTCGGATATCGATCCGGCTATGGAGAGCTCCTTTCGCCAACTTCAACCGGGTCTCCGAGCGCTGTTAGGTCCCAAAGCTTTGGAACGAATCGCCTACCGCCGGGAGGATGTGACGAGGCTATCTCTGGAGGATCACTCCATCGAGGCGGTAACCAACATCTCGGTGCTCGAACACCTACCCTTCGAAGCGCTGGAACGCGCCATCATCGAGATCCGAAGAGTTCTCGTCCCCGGAGGTTTGTTCATCTGCACCCTTGATACGTGGATGAGAGGAGGTCCGCGAACGGCGCATCACAGTCCCCTTGATCAACAAGAGTTTGAAGCCTTTATGACTTCGATGCTCGATCATTTCGAGCTCCTGGATCGACCCCGGATCACCGTGCCCAGGGACCTCATTACCAACCTCCATTGTCCGCTTCCTACCAGCAGCTACAATGCAGCAGCGGCCACCGCCCGCAGAATCCGGCCATTCAAGGCCCTGCGCGCGCTATTCAACCGTCCAGAACCCACGCCCCTTGAATGGAGCGTCTTCGGTACAGCCCTGGAGAGCTCGTCAACATGAAACACGTCGCATTGGTCACAGGTGGAGCCGGTGCCATCGGTTCGCGCCTGGCAGCAGAGTTGCTCCGCCGAGACTTCGAAGTTGTCGTCCTCGATGATCTTTCCTCTGGGTATCCCGAGAACGTTCCCGAAGGAGCCCGGTTCGTCGAGGGTAGCGTCACCGACCTGGGTCTCCTTGATCGGCTCTTCACAGACCACGGTTTCACCTATGTATTCCACCTGGCCGCCCTTTTTGCGAACCAGAACTCGGTAGATCACCCGGTCCAAGACCTTGAGATCAACGGAGGAGGAACCCTCGCTCTCCTTGAGAGAACTGCTCACGCGGCGGAAGACTTGGGCGGGTTTCAGCGATTCCTCTACGCATCCTCGTCGTGCGTCTACGGCAACGTGTCCGGAGCCATTAGCGAAGACCAGCCAACCCATGCGACCGAAACCCCCTATGCCATCACCAAGTTCCTGGGCGAGCAGTACCTGCAATTCTTCATGGAGCACTACGGTCTCCCTGGAACCATCGTCCGCCCGTTCAATAGCTACGGGCCCGGAGAACGCCCCGGCCGCTACCGCAATGTCATCCCCAATTTCATTAAGCTCGCGCTACGGGGCGACCCCCTGAACATCACCGGTGAGGGCAACGAAACGCGAGATTTCACCTTCAACGGCGACACGGTTGCAGGCATTGTCGGTGCTGCTACGTCCTCCGCCTCACAAGGCAAAGCCTACAATCTAGCTACAGGCCAAGAGACCAAGATCATCGACCTCGCCAAACAGATCATCCGTCTGTCCGATAGCACCAGCGAGATTCGATTCACCGGCCGCCGCAGTTGGGACCAGGTCACCAGCCGATGCGGATCGATCACGCGAGCTCGTGAGGATTTCGGCTACACTCCCTCCACTTCGCTGGAAGAAGGTCTACGCCTCACCATCGACTGGATCCGTTCGCTCGCCCCGTGAGCTCACTCCCCTGAACTCCAATGAGAACCTGCCGAAAGTCCGCTATCCTCAACTGTGGCGCCTGATGATCCTGAAGCTCCGATAGCGCAGTCTCCGCCAGGCCGACGACGAGGGGTATCCACCGTCCCATTGAACCGATGCCATCAAGCCGTCCACTGAATATGTCCAGTCTTCGCAAGAACCCCCACCTCGAAGTCCTCATTCCCGCCGCCGGACCGCCGCCGGAAGGGGTGTTGGGGCTGGCCAACGTGACCTGCACGGCGATGGTGCCGGTGGCCGGACGGCCGGTGATCTACTGGATGCTCGAGTATCTCCACGGCCTCGGGCTGCGGCATTTCCGCATGGCGGTGCCGCGGCGGGGGCTCTACGTGGAAGATTTCGTCGAATGCGCCGCCCCCACCGGCAGCCAGGTGGAGTTTCTCGCCCCCAGCCGGGACGGCGGCCTGGGGCTGACCCTGCTGGAGCTGGCGGAAGCCTCCACCGCCCGCTCCGCCCTGGTGGTACTGGGAGATACCCACTTCCGCTTCGAGGACCCGAAGCTGCTGGCCTCCGACGACCCGTGGGTGCTGGTACATGCGGTAGAGGAAAGCTATCGCTGGTGCCTGGCGGAAACGGATCCCGGCGGCATGCTGACCCGGCTGCGGGACAAGGAGCCGGGCCTCGAAGGCAACCTTCAGGCGCTCATCGGTGTCTATTACTTCCCGGACCTGGACCGCCTCCGGCGCCTCGCCCGGCAAGCGGTGGAGGCCGCCGACCAAGCAGGCCGCCGGGCGCAGATGGCAGACGTCCTGGCCGCCCTCCAGGCCGAGGCCCCGGTGCGGGTGGCACCGGCGGCGGAGTGGCTGGACTGCGGCAATCCGGACCGCCAGGCCGACTCCCACCGCTCGCTGCTTCAGATGCGGGCGTTCAACGAATTGAGCATCGACCCGGTCCTGGGCACTCTCACCAAACGTAGCCAACACGTGGCCAAGCTCATCGACGAGATCAACTATTTGCGGCTGTTGCCGGAGGACCTGGCGGTGCTCTTCCCGCGCCTCCTGGCCTCCTCCACCGACTGGAATGATCCGTGGATGACCCTGGAATATTACGGCTATCCCAGCCTGTCGGAGATCTTCGTCTTCGAGAATGTCGACGCCGGGATCTGGGAACGGGTCTTCCAGCACTTGGCGGACATCCTGGAGCAGGGCTTCCTGCAGCGCCGACGGCCGCTGGAGGCCCAAGCGGTGCGGCGCATGTATCTGACCAAGACCCGGCGGCGGCTGGAGGAATGTCGAGGGCCGCAGGAGCTGCGGGATCTCATCGACCATCCGGGGCCGCTGGAGATCAACGGCCGCCCCGTGCACAGCCTGCGGCAGCTGTGGCCGGTGGTGGAGGAGCGGGTGGAGGCCCTCGCCGACGGCACCGAAGCCGCGGTGATGCACGGCGATTTGTGCCTGTCCAACATTCTCTACGACCTGCGCTCGGGCATCGTCAAGCTGCTCGACCCCCGGGGCAGCTTCGATGCGCCGGGAATCTACGGCGACCCGCGCTACGACCTGGCCAAGCTCTACCACTCGGTCTACGGGCTCTACGATTTCATCGTCAACGATCTGTTCACGGTGCGGGTGGAGGGGGACCGGATCTCCCTCGACATCCGCTCCCGGCCGGAGCACGAAGAGATCCGCCAGCGCTTCGAGAAGGTCTTCTTCGCCCGCTTCCCGCGGGAGCAAGTGCTCTTCATCACCGCTCTGCTCTTCCTCAGCATGCCGGCGCTGCACTACGACGCACCGCGGCGCCAGCTGGCCATGGTCGTGCGGGGTCTGGAGCTCCTCGACGAGGCCGTCGCAGAAGGCACGCTCTCCGGAGACACCAGCCCGAAGCCGGCGCAGAAAGAAGCTGTCTCATGAGCGTCCAACGCACCGTCAACATGGTGATCCCCATGGCCGGCCACGGACAGCGCTTCCGGGACGCCGGCTACACCGTGCCCAAGCCCCTCATCGAGGTCTTCGGCCGGCCCATGTACAGCTGGGCGGTGGACAGCCTGCCCCTGGAGCTGGCCCGACGGCTGATCTTCGTGGCGCTGGAGGAGCACCTGGAGCAGCAGGGGCTGCGCCGGGACATCGAGGAGCGCTACAGCGACTACGATCCCATCGTCATCGGCCTTCCGGAGGTCACCGCCGGCCAGGCGTGCACGGTGCTAACGGCGCGGGAGCACATCGACGTTCCGGAGCCGCTGATCATCTACAACGCCGACACCTTCTGCCGTACCAACCTGGTGCAGACTCTCCCCCAGCTGCCACCCCAGGTCGGGGGCGTCTTGGGCGTCTTCCAGGCGCCCGGCGACCGCTGGAGCTTCGCCCGCCTGGACGATGAGGGCCGGGTGGTGGAAACCGCCGAGAAGCGCCGCATCTCCCCGTGGGCCACCACCGGCCTCTACCACTTCACCCGCGGCTCAGACTTCGTGCGCCACGCCGACGCCATGGTGGCGGAGCAGGATCGCAGCCGCGGCGAGTACTACGTCGCCCCTCTCTACAACCGCCTGCTGGCGGAAGGAGTGGAGCTGCGGGTGGATGTCAGCCCGGAGGTGTGGGTGTTGGGCACGCCGGAGGAGCTGGAGCATTTCGTCGAGCATTACCCGAGTTCCGGCACGGACCATCCAGCAACCAGCTCCGAGGGCTGAGCACTATGCCCCTGACCTTCTCCGTCTGCATCCCCAACTACAACTACGAGCGCTATCTCGGCGAGACGTTGCAGAGCGTCCTCGACCAGACCTATCCCCACTTCGAGATCCTGGTGGCGGACAACGCCTCCACGGACCGTTCGGTGGAGGTGGTGCGCTCGTTCCCGCCGGAGCGCATCCGGCTGATCGAGAACCGCTACAACATCGGCTTCTCCCCCAACCTCGACCGCGCCACCGCCCAGGCCACCGGCGACTTCCTGATTCTCCTCTCCTCCGACGATCTGATGCACCGGGACGCCCTGGAGACCTACGCCCGGGTATTGGAGGAGCTGGGGGAGGAGGCAGAGAACACGGTGCTCACTTCCGCCGTCGACGTCATCGACTCCGAAGGCCGCCTCACCGGCGTCTCCTGGCGCCCCCGGGGAGAGCTCTTCTATCGGCAGATGTCGCCGCAGGAAGCGGAGACCAAGTCCTGGGACACCCTGACGCCGGAAACCACCGGCGCCGATGAGACCTTGGCGGCGTCGCTGCGGCAGAAGAACACGCCGGCGGCCTTCCTCGCCACCTGCTACTCCCGTAGCCTCTACCAGCGCGTGGAGGGCTACAACAACAACCACCGCATCTGGCCCGACAGCCATTTCCTCAACAAATTGCTCAGCGCCGGCGCCAGCCTCACCTACGTCCCCCAACGCCTTTTTGGCTACCGCATCCACAACAGCAACCAGCTGGCCCAGGAGGCCAAGGGTGGCGCTCTCACCTATCAAGTGGACGCCTACATGCACACGGCAGAGTTTCCCGGCGACGTGCTAGAGCGCATCGGCGTCCATCGGCGGGAACTGCAGAAGGTGTTCATCGAGAAGGCGGTGATGGAGCGCGGTCTCCAATCCCTGGCGGCGGGCAATCTCTCCAAAGCCTTCCGCTGTCTGGCCTTCGGCTTCGCCAGCTATCCGGGCCTCGCCCTGCGCCAACCCAAGACCTGGGCCCTGGCCGGCCTGGTGGCCCTGGGACCGCTGGGCAAGGTCCTGGCGAACCGGCTCTACCGCGTCCACCGGCGGCGTAGCGAAGCCCGACAGGGCTGAGGGTCGCTCTTCCGACCGCCCGACCCACCATGGCCCGCGTCCTCTTCGTCCTCAACTCCGCCTCCGGCGGCGCCGCCGTCAGCGCCCGGGACCTGATGCGGGAGCTCCGACAGCACGGTCACCGCTGCTTCGCGGTCCTGCCCCCAGGAGCGTCGGCGGACGAGATGGAGGCCCTACGCCAAGTGAGCGAGGAGCACGTGACGATGCCGCTGCCCTGGTGGAATCGCAAATACAAGGCCAAGCTGTGGAAGCGGCCCCTGCACTGGGGCTGGAATCTGTGGCGTAGCGGCGGCCACCTGGGGTCGCTGCTGGCCCTGCGGCGTTGCCTGCGCCGTTGGGACATCGAGCTGGTGCACACCAACACTTCCCTCAATCTCCAGGGCGCCCTGGTAGCGGCCTGGTCCGGGGTGCCCCACGTATGGCATATCCGCGAGCACATCGGGCACCGGCGGCTGTTCCGGTTCTGGTTGCCGGAGCCGCTCCTGGCGCGCACCTTCGAGAGCCTGTCCGACGCCCTGGTGGTCAACTCCGAGACCAGCGCCGAACTCTTCCGCCGCCACCACCGGGACCGGACCCTGCGGGTGATCTACAACGGTGTCGACCTCGACCTCTTCGCCGGCGGCGCCGAGGAGCGGGCCCCGGCCCTGCGCAAAAGCTGGGGCGCCGGTGAGGAGGAGCCGGTGGTGGCCATGGTGGCGCACCTGAGCTCGCGGGTGAAGCGTCACGACGTCTTCGTCCGCGCCGTCGCCCAGCTGGCACCGCGCTGGCCCCAGGCTCGCTTCGTGGTGGTGGGCACGGATCCGGCCCAAAGCGGCGGCTACCGCAGCGAGCTGGAGCACGCCCGGGCCATCCACGACTTGGCCCGAGAGCTGAAAGTCGACCAGCGCATCCTGTGGGCCGGAGCCCTGGACGACGTGCCGGCGGTGATGAACGCCGTCGATCTGCTGGTCCATCCCGCCGACCGGGAGAGCTTTGGCCGGGTAGCGGTGGAGGCCATGGCAGCGGGCAAGCCGGTGGTGGCCGCCGACGCCGGCGGGCTGCGGGAGATCGTCGAGGACGGCGTCACCGGGCTGCGGGTGCCGGCGGGAGACGCCGACGGCTTCGCCCGGGCCATCGAGGAGCTGCTGGAGCAGCCGCAGCGGCGCCAGGCCCTCGGGCAAGCGGGTCGCCGCCGGGTCGAGGAACGTTTCTCCCTGACGGCGACGGGCCGGGACGTGGACGCCCTCTACCGGTCCCTGATGGAGGCGGCGGCATGAGCCCGCGCGATTCGAGCAGAGAGCCCGCGCCACGGGGCTGGCGCGGCCGCCGCTGCCTCGCCCTGGGCAGCCGGCTGGATCGGCTGCGGGGCCGAGACGCGATGCAGGACCTGCCGCGGCTGCGCCAGATGGAGTGGTGGGACGCCGAAGCCTACGACGCCCACCGCCAAGAACGCCTGGCGGAGCTGCTGGACTTCTGCTGGCAGCAGGTGCCCTTCTACCGCCGCCGCATAGAGGCCGCCGGGCTCGAGCGATCGGATCTAGCCGACGCCCTCCCGGCCCTCCAGGCATTGCCGCCCCTGACCAAGGCCGAGCTGCGGGAGCATGGGGAATCTCTGCTCACCGAGCCCCCGGAGAGCCTAGCCACCGCCACAACCAGCGGCTCCACTGGAGCTCCGGTGCGCGTCTGGCAGGACCGCCACTTCGCCGGCTGGAGCCGCGCCCTGCTACGCCGCGCCTTCCTTTGGCACGGGGTCGAGTATTACGAGCCCCGGGTCTTCCTCCTGGGTACCCCCGCCGGCCCCGTAGCGGCGCTCAAGCAACGCCTCATCGACCGGGTCATCGGCCGCCGGCTAGTGTCCTTCCACGGCCTCGACGACGCCGGCTACGGCCGCGTCCTACGCACCATCGAGAAGTTTCGTCCGGCCTACATCACCGCCTACCCCAGCGTTCTCGACGAGCTGTGCCGCTACGCCGCCCGCACCGGCCAGGACCTTCGCGGACGGGGAATCCGGCTGCTCCACAGCCAGTCGGAAATGCTCCTGGACACCCATCGGGAGAGCTTCCGGGAGGTCTTCGGGGACGTTCCCGTGCTCAACGAGTACGGCTGCGTCGAGATCGGTGCCATGGCCTTCTCCTGCCCCGCCGGCACCCTGCACATCTGCCACGAGCAGGTGGTCTTCGAAGTGGTGGACGACGGCGGGCAGCCGGTTCCCCCGGGCACCACCGGCCGCATTCTGCTGACGCCCCTGGAAGCCCGGGGCATGCCGCTGCTGCGCTACGAGATCGGCGACGCCGGAACCCTCTCCGAAGAGGCCTGCTCCTGCGGCCGGATGGCAGGAACGGCGGTGCTGGAACGCCTCGACGGCCGGCTCTTCGAGCAGATTCTGGGGCTCGGCGGCGAGCGGTTCAACGCCGGCATCGTGCACTTCCTGATGCGGCGGGCGGGCCTCGCCCAGCACCTGGCGGAGTATCTGGCGGTGCAGCGCCGCCCCGGCGAGCTGGAGCTTCTGCTGGTGCCGCGGCCAGCAGCGAGCCCCGACGAAGAAACTTCCGGCGGGGAGACCCCGAATTGGGAAGCTCTCGTGCAGGAAGCGAAGCGTCTCTTCGGCCAGGCCGTCGTGGCCTCCTACCGCTTGGTGGACACTATCCCCCGTCCCCCCCGCGGCGCCGGAGCCAAGAAGCGAGGCTATTTCCGCTCAGAGATCTCCGAACCGTGAGCCGCCGCCCCCAGAAGGCCGAGTCTCGGGAGTCCGGGTTCCAGAAGCTCAGCTCCCAGGAGCCCGGTACCCGATCCGGTCCAGAAACCGTCCTGCTCCTCGGCCGGGCGAGCCAGATTCTCCTCACCGTCGCCCGGTCCCTGGGCCGTCGACGCCTCGCGGTGGAGGTGGCTACCGCCCATCCCGAAGAGCCCCTGCTGCGCTCGCGCTACGTCGCCGCCGTTCACACCCTGCCGCCCTATCGCTACCAGCCGGACCGCTGGCTGGAGGAACTCCTGGAGCTCATTCGCCGGGGAGCCTATCGCCTGCTCCTGCCGATGGACGAGCCGTCCCTCTACGCCGTCCGGACCCACCGCCGGGAGCTCGAGGACCAGCTACCCTTGGCGATGCTCGACGACGAGACCTTCGAGATCGTCTTCGACAAGGCCCGTACCCACCAGCTGGCCGCTTCCTTGGGAGTCCCGGTGCCGCGGCAAACCCTGCTCCGGACCCTCGAGGACGGCCGGCGGGGGATCCGAGGGGAAGAGGCCTTCACGCCTCCCTTCGTGCTCAAGCCGTTGGCCTCCTACGGCGGGCCGGCGGTCAGCCGGCGGCGGGACGTGCGCAAGGTCTACGACAATGAGGACCTGGAGCCGGCGCTGGAGGAGATGCTGGAGAAGGGCCCGGAACCGCAGGAGCCGGTGCTGCTGCAAGAGAACGTGCGGGGCACCGGCTATGGCGTCGAGGTGCTGGCCGCCGACGGAGAGATCCTCCTGAGCTTCGCCCACCGCCGCATCCACGAGCCCATTCACGGCGGCGGCAGCTCCTACCGCAAGAGTATCGACGCCCCCGAAGAGCTCGCCGAGGCGTCCCGCAAGATACTCCGGGCGCTGCGCTACACCGGCGTGGCAATGATCGAATTCAAGGTGGATGAAGACGCCGCCAGCGCGAGCAGGGGCCGCTGGGTGCTGCTGGAGATCAACGGCCGCTTCTGGGGCTCCCTACCCCTGCCCCAGGCCGCCGGTGCCGACTTCCCCTACAGCCTCTACCGGCTGCTGGTGCACGGCGAGGGCCCCGAAACCTCCGACTACCGCCGAGGGCTCTACTGCCGCAACCTGGCCGGCGACGCCAAATGGCTGCTGGCCAACCTGCGGGCGGACCGCAGCGACCCCTTGCTCGCCACCCGGCCTCTACCGGCGGTAGCGGCGGAGATTCGCCACCTGCTCCTGCTGCGGGAACGTTGGGACACCTTCAGCCTCGACGACCCGCGGCCGGCGGTGGCGGAGGTTCGATACTACGCCGGCCTCTTCCTACAGCAGGCGCTGGACCGGCTGCGCGCCGCCGTCGTCAACCTGCCGCCGGTGCGCCGCCGCCTGGCACGCCGGGGAAGCAGAGCCATCCGCCGATCCCGCCGCGTGCTCTTCGTGTGCAAGGGGAATATCTGCCGTAGCCCCTTCGCCGCGCTCTACCTCCGGCAACGCCTCGGCGACGCTGGGATCGTCACCTCGTCGGGCTTTTATCCCATCCCCCATCGCCCGTCGCCACCGGAGGCCGTCGCCGCCGCCGCTGAGCTGGGGGTGGACCTGGCAGACCACCGCTCCTCCGTCCTCACCTTTCGCGACGTGCGCCGGGCCGATGTCCTGGTGAGCTTCGACGAGGAGGTTCACCGCACGGTGGGACGGCGTTTTCCGGAAGCCCGCTGGAAGCTTCACCGCCTGGCGAGCCTTCCCGAAACGGCCTCCGGCACTCCGAGGATGGAGTTCGAAGATCCTTTCGGAGGCGACCAGGAGACCTTCCGGGAGAGCTATCGGCGAATCGCCGACGCCATCGACCGCACCCCGTGGGCTCAGACGGCAGACTCTCCGGAGGAGCCTGCGCCATGAGCCGGTTCCGCGCCCTCTTCTTCACCGTCCTGCGCTGGACTCCGCTGCCCTGGCTGCTGCGCCATACCTACCAGCGCCGCGCGGTCACCGTCCTGACCTACCACAACCCGGCCCCGGACACCGCCCGCAGGCACTTCCGGGCTCTGGCCCGCCGCTACCGCGTGATCTCCCTGCGAGATCTAGAACGGGCCTTGCGCCAGGGCCGCTTCGACGAGTTGCCTCCCCGAGCCCTGGTGTTGACCCTGGACGACGGCCTGCGGGAAGTCGCCGATCTGGAACCAGTCTGCCAAGACCTCCGGCTGCCCTTGACGGTCTTCTTGTGCAGCGGCATCGCCGGCACCGGCCGGCGCTTTTGGTTCACCCATCCGCTGCCGGTGGCGGAGAAAGAGCGCCTCAAACGGCTCCCCCACCGGGAGCGACTCCGGCAGCTGGAGGAAGCGGGATTCGATCAGCAGCTGGAGAGCGATCCGCCACAGGCTTTGTCGTCGGAGCAGATCGCCCGGCTCTCGGAGGTGATGGACTTCCAGGCCCACACCCGCTTCCATCCCTGTCTTCCGACCTGCGAGGACGCGGAGGCCTGGGAGGAGATCGAGGGCAGCCGGCGGGAGCTGGAGCAGCAGCACGAGCTGGAGATCTACAGCCTGGCCTACCCCAACGGCGACTACGGCCCGCGGGAGGCAGAGATGGCCCGCCGAGCCGGCTTCCGCTGCGCCGTCACCACCGACCATGGGGTCAACCGGGCAGCAGCGGACCCTTTCTTGCTGCGGCGCATCTCGATGAACGAGGACGGCGGAACGGCGGAGGCCATCGTCACCGCCAGCGGGCTGTGGGGCTTCCTGCGCCCGGCGCTGGTACAAGCCTTCCGCCGTCTGGGATACGCTAGCCGATGAACACCTCCCCCCCTCCGCGAACCATGAGCGAGCATTCATCCCATCCCGCCGACCCCGGCATCTCCACCGACAACTCAGCGGGTGGGGCCTCGACCGAGGGCACCGGCAAGCTGCCGGTGGTGCTGGTTTCCTCGTTGCCCTTCTCCGCCTCGACCCTGGTGGGGATGATCCTCGGTAGCCATCCGGACATCTCCTTCCTCGGCGAGACGGACCTGCTGATGCGCCGCCGTCCGGACGGTAGCTGGCGGCACCGGAAGTTCTGCAGCATCTGCCAAGACCAGGATGGGGAGAAGTGCCCGGTCTGGAGCGGCGAGCTGGTCCAGGAGCTACGGGATCATCCCGACGAGCTCCATCCGCGATTGGCTCGGCATTTGGCGGCCCAGAACTTGGGTGCCAAGATTCTGGTGGACTCCTGCAAGGACGAGGACTGGTGGCGGTCGCGCCTCGAAGCGCCGGGGATCCAGCCCATCGTGCTCCACGTGAGCAAGGCCCCGGAGGCCTATATCTCCTCTCTCCTCACCCGCCACTCCCTCCGCCGGCCGGTGGAGCTCATCGCCCTCGACTGGGCTCAGGGCAACCTGGCCCTTCGACAGGCAGCGCTGGAGCGCGGCCTCGTCTACCATTCCGTGCGCTACGACGACCTGGTGCTGCGCATTCGGGAGGTGCTGGCGGATTTGGGACGGCTCCTCGGCTTCGAGCCGACGGACGATCAGGAGGAGTTTTGGCGCCACCCCCAACACAACCTCCGCGGCAATCCGGGCACCGCCAGCCACCTGGACGCCCAGCGGGCGGAGTCGGAGCCCGGGGTGAACAAAGAGCTCTACCGCCAGCATCACCGCACCATCTTCCTGGACGAGAAGTGGAAGAAGGTGCTCAGCCCGCGGCAAGTGGACCGCATCCACGCGATGCCGGCGGTCCGCCGGGCCTGTCGGATTCTCGGCTACTCACACCCCATCCGCACCGGCGGCTCCCCCTTGGCCTTCCGCCTCGCCGGCCATCTCGTCGAGCCGCCCCTGGTGCTGCTGCGGCGGCTACGCCATGGCGGGTAGGAACCGGCAACGATGAACCCGCGCACCCCCCTCACCGCCACTGCTACCAGTGCCGGCAACGGCAAAGCTTCTCGGGAGGCGCCGGAGGGACTCTACCCCTGGGATGATCGCACCACCAACGGTGGCTACCTGGCCTTTCTCATCGGCCTGTCGTTCTTCCTCTCCGCCATCCCTGGAGCGCGGCCGCAGATCGCCGGACTCTCGGTCCACCCCTACCTGCTGCTGCTGGTGGCGTCACTGCCCTGGGCCCTGACTCCCCGCAATCGCACGGCGCTCCATCGCGGTCTCGGCGGTGCTGGGGTTCTGCTGCTCATCGGACTGCTCATCGCCACCTTCGGCTCGGAGCACCTGCGGGCCGGTCTGCAGATCTACATCAAGTGGATCACCGTCGCGCTCACCTTCTTCGTCCTCGAACGCCTGATCTCGACGGTCAAGGATTTTCGGCTTGCGGCCTACGGCGTCATCGCCGGCGTCACTCTCATCGCCCTCCGCGGCCTCTACCTCTACCGCCTGGAGCCCACGTACTACCTGGAGCTGCTGCCGGGGGTGGGCTCCCGCAACGTCTTCTCGCTGTGGACTATCACCCCCATGGTCTTCGCCCTCTTGATCTTCAGCTCCGCCACCGCCGGACGCAAAGCCAAGCTGCTGATGATCCTCTCGGTGATCATGTTGATGGTGCCCCAGGTCCTGACCCTCAGCCGCTCCGGCTGGCTACTCATCGCCGCCATCTTTTTCCTGGTCTTCGCCACCCGCTTCCGGCTGCGGATGCTCGTCCCTATGGTGTTGGCAGTGTTCGTCCTGCAGTTGGCCATCACCCAGCTAGGATTCGAGGAGAAAGTGGAGTCGAGGCTGCAGGATCTACGCACCGGCACTGCCTCCGATTCGCTGCGCAAAGAAATCGTCTTCGAAGGTTTGGAGCTCTTCGTGCGCAACCCCCTGGTCGGCGTCTCCCAGGCGGATCTGCCCTACGAGATCGGCAAAGTGCTCTACCACCCCCCCACCTCCAGCCACAACCTCATCGTCGACCTGCTGGCGGGGACGGGCCTGATCGGTGCCCTGCCCTTCGCTCTCTGTGTGTTCATCCTCGCCCGGCGCTGGCGAGGCACTCTTCATCGAGGGCATTTCAGCGGCGAGGTGGACCTGCGCCGTGCCTTGCCGATCTTGGTCTTGGCATTGGGAGTGCGCTCTCTGACCAGCGATGAGATCCTCTTCTGTCCCGCCATCATGTTCGGTCTCGGAGCCGCCTACGGCCTGATCACCTCTCGTCCCGTCCCCCAAACCGCCAGCCCTCGGCCCAGGGTCCCCGAGCTTCGCCGGCAACCGGCGGGGCTGGTTTCGTCCCAGCCCGAAGCCGGCAGCGGTTGAGCGGCGACGGCTGCCAGGCTGAAGGGAGAGACGCCTTGTTGCCCCGAGACTTTCGCCTCGGATTCGTCAGCGCCCGTTCCGCCTACCTAGGGAAGAACGGCCCGAAGAAGGACCAGTTGTGGACCGATGCTGGTCTCGGCCGGTTGATCGACGAGTTGAAGAAGCGTGTGCCGCATCTGAAGGTCGCCCTCTCTTCCATCCCTTCGCCGCCCCCCCTCTTCGACCATCGGCTGAGCCTCGACACCAACGACTTCCTGGCCCTGCCTTTTCTTCCCAGCGTCCGCGGCGGCCTGCCCAAGAGCCTGGCCTGTCGGCGGGTGCTGCGGCGCCTGGAGGAGCAAAGCGACGCGTTGCTGGTGCAGCTCCCCTTCGCCGCCACGCCGGCGCTGCTGCGGCCCCGGCGGCCGCGGCTTTACCACCTGTGCGCCGACGTCCTCAAGCAAACCCAGACCTCTCCTTACTATCGGGGCCTGCGCCGGGCACCGGCGCTGGCGGTGGCCCACGGCGTGGATCGCCTGCAACGCCACCTGGTGCACCGCCCAGGCAGCCGTACGGTGACCCACGGAGCGGATCTACGACGCCACTACGGCGAGCCTCCGGGACGCTGGGTGGTCTCCTCCACCCTGTTGGAGGAGGAGATCGCCAGCGTGCCCCGCCGGCGCCCCGAAGACGCTCCGCTGCGGGTACTCTTCGTCGGCTATTTGCGCCACGAAAAGGGCTTCGACGTCCTGCTGGCGGCGTTTCGGGAGCTGCTCCGCCAGCACCCCGACGCGGAGATGGAAATCGTCGGGGCGATGGACTATAAAGACAGCGGCGTCGATGACCAGTTGCGTCAGGGGCTGGCCTCGCTGGACGCCGGCGGCCGGGTCCGGCTGCTGGGGCCTCGGGGCTTCGGCCCGGAGCTCTTTCAGCGCTTCGCCGACGCCGACGTTCTCGTGCTTCCCAGCCGCAGCGAGGGCACGCCACGAGTTCTGGTGGAAGCCCGAGCCTTCGGTTGCCCAGTGATAGCGTCTCGGGTCGGGGGGATTCCCAGCTCCGTAGACCACGGGGTCGACGGGCTACTCTTCCCGCCGGGAGATCAGGAAGCCCTGGCGAGGCTGCTGATTCGCTTCGCCGACGAGCCACAGCTCCGAGAGAGCCTGCGAGAACGGGGGCTGGAACGTGCCCGCCGGCATACCGTCGAAGCCTTCGCCGACGAGCTGGTGGCGGAGCTGGGGCTGCTCCTCAGCGCGGCGCAGAGTTGAGCGCAGAGTTGAGCCCAGCACCTGAACCGACCACCGGATACGCCGAATTCTGGATAGCCAACCTTCTCGATAACCCACATTTTGGACGACCAAGCCATGGCCCCATACATCCTCGCCCTCCACGCGGGACACAACGCCAGCGCTGCCATCGGTGACGCCAGCGGCCTGCTCTTCGCGGTGCAGGAGGAGCGCCTCTGCCGGGAAAAGAATTATTGGGGATTTCCCCGCCGCGCCATCCAGGCCTGTCTGGAGCATGTCGGCGCCGGCCCCGAAGACCTGGCGGTGGTGGCCTATGGCGGCCGCCAGGTGTTCAGCGATTACCACAGCCGGGAGGACGTGGTGGCCGCCTACCAGCGCCAGGACCAGGTGCTGGGGCGGCTGCGACAGCGCCTGCTGATGCCCGCGGCGCTGCGCCTGATGCCGGACTACGGTCAGAAGCAGCTCAAGGCGTTGCTCGAAGAGGCGGGTTTGGGGGCAGTGCCGGTGGTGCACCACGACCACCACCACACCCACGCCGCCACCGCCTATTTCGGGCTGCGCCGGAACCCGGAGGAGCGCTACCTGGTGCTCACCTGCGACGGTGACGGCGACGGCCTATGCGCCAGCGTGCGGGTCATGGGCGGCGGCGAGGACCGGCTGCTGGCGGCCACCGGCTGGGACCATTCCCTGGGCACCCTCTACTCCTGGACCACCTACAACCTCGGCTTCGTGCCCCTGGAGCACGAGTACAAGCTCATGGGGATGGCGCCCTACGCCTACGACAAGGCGAGCCGAGAGACGGCGAAGATCTACCACGAGCTGCTGGGCCTCGACGACAGCGGCCTGGAGCTGCGCAGGAAGACCCGGCTGCGCACCAACGATCTCGGCCGCACCCTCGCCCAACGCCTCGCCGGACGGCGCTTCGACCACGTCTGCGGAGGCCTGCAGCTCTTCACCGAGGAAATCCTCACCGCCTGGGCCGACCACGCCGTCCAGGCCTCCGGCTGCCGCAAGATCCTCGCCGCCGGCGGCGTGTTCATGAACGTCAAGGCCAACCAGACCATCGCCGCCTTGGACTCGGTGGAGTCCTTCCAGGCCTTCCCCTCCTGCGGTGACGAGACCCTGCCCCTGGGGGCCTTCTATCTGCAGGCGGCGGAGCGCTTCGCCGCCGACGCCCTCGCCCCCTTAAAGCACTTCTATCTCGGCGACGCCCCCAGCAGCGAGGAATGCGAGGCGGCGCTGGCGGCCTCCGGCTTCCCCCACCGGCGACCGGAAGCGCTGGCAGATGCGGTGGCGGAGCTGCTCGAAGCCGGCCAGCCGGTGGCCCGCTGCGCCGGGCCGATGGAATTCGGCGCCCGGGCCCTGGGCAACCGTTCCATCCTCGCCGACCCCAGCCAGCCGGACGTGGTGCGGGTGATCAACCAGATGATCAAGAAGCGGGACTTCTGGATGCCCTTCGCTCCCATGGTGATGGCGGAGCGGCAGCACGAGTACATCGTCAACCCCAAGGAGCTGGACAGCCCTTACATGATGATGACCTTCGACACCCGGGAGAATTTCCGCCAGCTCATCGCCGCGGTGCACAACGCCGACCTCACCTGCCGCGCCCAGATCCTGAGCCGGGAGCAGAATCCCGCCATGCACGACATCGTCGGCGCCTTCGCCCAGCGCACCGGCCGCGGGGTGGTGCTCAACACGTCCTTCAATCTCCACGGCTTCCCCATCGTGCGCACCGCCGAGGACGCCCTGGAGGTCTTCGCCAACTCGGGCTTGGAGCACCTGCAGCTGGGCGACTTCTTGGTCTCCAAAGAAGCAGTCTCCAAGGAAAGCTAGCAGCCGACCCATGTGCGGCATCCTCGCCTTGCTCCGCCGTCCCGACCATCCCTTCCCCACGGGAGCGGTGGAGGCCATGACCCGGCTGGTCAGCCATCGCGGCCCCGACGGTGAGGGCTACGCCTACCTGGAGAATGACGGCGACGGTCTACGGCAGATTCCCGGGGAGAACCGCTCGGCGGGGGACGGACCGTGGCGGGTGGCCCTGGGGCACCGGCGGCTCAAGATCCTCGATCTCAGCGACGCCTCCTACCAGCCCATGGCCTGGCCCATGCCCTCGCCCACCGGGAGGACCGACGCCTCGCCGCATCTCTGGCTGATCTACAACGGCGAGGTCTACAACTATCTGGAGCTGCGTCGGGAGCTGGAGAACGAAGGCCATCGCTTCTTCACCACCGGCGACACCGAGGTGGTGTTGGCGGCCTACGAGCACTGGGGCACCGACTGCTTCCGGCGCTTCCACGGCATGTGGGGCCTGGTGCTGGTGGACGGCCGGCGGCGGCGGGCGGTGGTGAGCCGGGACCGCCTGGGCATCAAGCCCCTCTACCTGCGGCCGATGGACGGCTGCGTGGCAGTGGTCTCGGAGCTCAAACAGCTCACCGCCATGCCCGGGCCGGCCCTGGCGCCGGATCCGGAGGCCCTGGCGGAGTATCTGGCCACCGGCTACGAGGAGACTCACCGCTGCTTCTTCGCCGGCGTCGAGCCCCTGGCGGCGGGTACCTGGCGCAGCATCGACCTCGACACCCTGGAGCTGAGCCCCGCCCACAGCTTCTGGGATCCGGCCCTCGACGAGCCGCAGATCGACCGCCCGGAAGAAGCGGCGGAGCTCTTCGCCGAGGCCTTCCGCCACTCCGTCACCCTCCACCTGCGCAGCGACGTGCCCGTGGGCTGCGCCTTGAGCGGCGGCCTCGACAGCTCGGCGGTGGCGGCGGTGATCCAAGATCTCTGGAAGGACCACCAACCCCGAGCGGCGGAGCCCGGCCAACCGCCGGTGGGCAACCTCCAGACCTTCACCGCCACCTTCCCCGGCAGCGCCGTGGACGAGGGCCCCCAAGTGCGCCGCACCGCCGCCGCCCTGGGCGCCGACGCCTTCTTCGTCGAGCCTCGGGCGGAGGAGCTGCTCCAAGAACTCGACCATTGGGTGTGGAGCCACGACGAACCGGTGGGCTCCCTGTCCCAATACGCAGGCTACCGGGTCGCCCGGCTGACCCGCGAACACGGCGTGCCGGTGGTGCTCAACGGCCAGGGCGGGGACGAGGTGCTGGGGGGCTATTGGCAGTCCTATCTGCTGTGGCTGCGGGAGCTCGCCCGCCGTGGCCGGGCCGTGGCCCTCGCCGGTCATTTCCTGGGCGCTGCCACCCCCGGCGGCAACGGGCGATTGTTGGCCCAGCTGCCGGTTTTGGGGCGGCGATATCTCCATCGCCGTCGGTCCAGTCAGCGGCGACCCTCCCACACTCTCCAGCGAATGTTGTCTATGGAAGAAGGACCACGGCGGCTCTTCGAGATCCGCCACCTCTATCTACCAAGACTGCTCAAATGGGACGACCGCAACTTCATGGCCTCGTCGGTGGAAGGGCGCTACCCCTTCCTCGACCACCGGCTCATCGAGCTCTGCCTGCGCTTCTCCCCCAAGGTGCTCTACCGCGCCGGCTGGACCAAGGTACCGTTGCGGCGGGGTCTGGCGCCATGGCTGCCGGATGAGGTGCGGCAGCGGAAGATCAAGCTGGGTTTCGAGACACCCCAGGAACGCTGGCTGCGAGGGCCCCTGGCACCGGTGGTCCAGCGCTTCGCCGACGGGGACTCGCCACTATGGTCCTACCTCGAGCCGGACGCCGTCCGCGTCCTGGCTCACCGGGCATCTGGTGGCCTGGGCCGGGAAGAGGGGGAGAAGCTCTTGCGGGCGCTGCTGGCGGACCGCTGGATGCGCCGCTTCGATCTCCAGGGACACGCGCTGCAGGAGGTCTCATGAGCCAACGCCGCTTGCTCATCCTGAGCCAGTACTTTCCACCGGAGATGGGCGCTCCCCAGGTGCGCCTCAGCGAGCTCGGGGAACGGCTGCGCAGCCGCGGCTGGTCGGTGGAGGTGCTCACCGCCCTGCCCAACTACCCCACCGGCAAGATCTTCCCCGGGTACCATCCCCGGCGCCCGGTGGTGGAAACCGTCGGCCGCCTGCGCACCGTGCGGGTGCCCCTGTGGCCTGCCAAGACCGGCTTCGCCAAGCGGGTGATCTCTTACTTCTCCTTCGTCGCCTCCGCCGCCCGCTACGGCCCCAAGCTGTGCACTCCGCCGGATCTGCTGTGGGTGGAGTCACCGCCGCTCTTCATCGGCTACGCCGCCCGCTACCTGAGTCGCCGCTGGCGGGCTCCCTACGTGCTCAACGTCAGCGATCTATGGCCCGAGTCGGCGATTCGCATGGGCATCGTCGAGCCCGGTTTCCTCACCCGCCGCGCCGAAGCCCTGGAGCGCAAGCTCTACCGCCGTTCCGCCGGCGTTACCGGCCAAAGCCAGGAGACCATCGATTCCGTGCGCCGCACCGCCCCGGACATCCCCACCCGGGTGATCACCAACGGGGTCGACCCGGCGCGCTTCGGTCCCGACAAGAGCGACGCCGAGGCCCGGCAGCTGCTCGGGGACGAGCCGGGACCGGTCTTCCTCTACGCCGGGCTCCTGGGCTGGGCTCAGGGACTGGATCAAATCCTCGACCTCGCCAAGACCCTGCCGCCGGAACAGCCGGGACGTTTCGTCCTGGTGGGGGACGGGCCGGATCGGGAGCGCCTGGAGGCGCGGGTTCGGGACGAGGCCATCCCCCGCCTGCGCATCCTGCCGGCCCAGCCCCGGGAACGCATCCCAGCCCTGCTAGCCACTGCCGACGCCGCCGTGATCACCCTCGGCATGGTCATCCCCGGCGCGGTGCCGAGCAAGATCTATGAGGCCATGGCCTCCCACCTGCCCACCCTGCTGGTAGCGGAGGGAGAGCCGGCGCGGCGCATCGAAGACGCCGAGGCTGGGTTGGTGGCTCCATCGGGCAATCCCCAAGCCTTCGCCGACGCTTTCCACCGTCTCGCCTCGGATCCCGAGCTTCGACAGCGCCTCGGCGCCGCCGCCCGCCGAGCCGCGGAGATGACCTACAATCGGGACGTCATCGCCGGACAGCTGGACGAGTTTCTTTCCGAGGTCTCCGAGCCCTCTTCCACACCTTCTAGATGAGCACCGCTTCCCTACGCCATCTGCTGCTCACTCTCGCCGTCGCCGCCCTGACGCTGGCCGGCATCAACCATTGGGCGGAGCTGTGGACCGACCCCGGGGATGGCCCCGAAGGACCGCCGGAGCGGTCCGCGGCGGTCCGGGAGCTGCCGCGGGAACCCGCCAGCCTGCCGCCGGCCCCCAGGGCTCCGACGGTGCTCCTGATGGGCAACTCCCACACCTACACCCTCCCCGGTCTCGAGCGCGGCGAGCCGCTGCGGCCGGATCCCGGCGCCACCCTCATCGACGAGCTCCACCGGCGGCTCCCGGAAGCTGGGGACGAGGCGGTGTTCCTCCGCCTCTCCTATCCCAACTTTCTGCCCTTCGAGATGCTCCTGCGCTACGGCCAGCTCTCGCTGGAGGGCTACCGGCCACGGGTGGTAGTGCTCGGCCTCACCTGGCGCAACCTGGCCCGGGATCGGCAGCCGCGGCACCAGATTCGCCGGGTTCTAGAAGATCCGGAGCGAGCTCATCAACTGGCCCGACGCCTGCACCAGGCGCCCATCGAGGCCCCCGAGCCGGTACTGGCAATGCTCGACGAGCAACGCCGACGACAGGCCTACGAAGAGCAGCAAGACCGCCAGCGAAGTGCCGCTGACCGCATGGACGCCCGGCTCACCGAGATCCTGGGAGAAGAGGTGGCCCTCATCGGCCGTAGCCCCGACCTGAGGGCACGGCTCTACCGCGAGCTCGCCTACGGCATCGAGCATTGGCTGGTGCCTCAGGAGGAGAGCGCCTTCTCCTACCCGGTGATCGATGCGGATCTGGAGCTCAACCTGGCGTGTCTGCGCACGCTCCTGCGCTGGCTCGACGCCGACGGAGCCCGGGTGCTGCTCTACCGGGCACCCCAACGCTCCGACCTGCCGCCCCTGGTCGACCCGCGGCGGCTCGATCAGGAGCTGTCCCGCATCGAGGACTTCGCCCATTCTCTGGGCTTCGTCACCGTGGACGCCACGGCGGTGGTGCCGAACGAATTCTGGGGTTGGGATCGCAGCACCCCCGACCGCTCCCACTTCACCGAGCCCGGACACAGCCGATTGGCCCAGACGCTGGTCGACGAGGGCCGAACGTCGGGCCTTTGGCAAGCTCTGACGGAAGACCCGGACCGTGCGCTTCAATAGCCTCACCTATTGGTTCTTCCTCGCCGCGGTGGTGGCGGTGCTGTGGCTGCTGTCGGGACGCCGCCAGCGCCGCGCCTGGCTCCTCGCCGCGTCCTATCTCTTCTACGCCTCTTGGCACTGGCCCTATCTCTTCCTGCTCCTGGGCAGCGTCGTGTTCAATCATCTGGGAGCCCGCTGGATCACCGGCGCCGAGGACCGCAGCCGGCGCGGCGCCGTCATCCTCGCCGGCAACCTGGTGTTGCTGGCGGTGTTCAAGTACCTGGACTGGCTGATCGTCAACCTGGGCGTGGTCACCGGCTGGGTAGGGCTGCCGGCGCCCTTCGAGCCGCTGGGATTGGTGCTCCCCCTGGGCATTTCCTTCTATCTCTTCCAGGCCATGAGCTACATCGTCGACCTGATGAGAAAGCGGGAGAAGCTCCACAGCTTCTGGGATTTCCAGCTCTACATCACCTACTTCCCGCAGCTCATCGCCGGCCCCATCATGCGCGCCAAGGAGTTTCTGCCGCAGGTGACGGCGGATTGGAAGATTCGCCCAGAGGACGTGCGCCTGGGAGCTCGCTGGATCGTCACCGGCCTGTTCGTCAAGATCGTGCTGGCGGACGGTCTGGCCCCCGCCGTTGACCGAGCCTTCGCCCGCTCTCCGGATGTCCTGGGCAGCACCGACGTGGTGATCATGGCGGTGGCCTTCGGGCTGCAGATCTACTTCGATTTCTCCGCCTACACCCGCATCGCCATCGGCTCCGCCCGGCTGTGCGGCCTGCGCCTGGTGGAGAACTTCAACTTCCCCTACAGCGCCACCTCGCCGGCGGACTTCTGGGCTCGCTGGCACATCTCCCTGTCCCGCTGGATCCGCGACTACCTCTTCTACCCCCTGGCCAGCGGCCGTCCCGGATTGGGCGGACTGTGCTGGGCGGCGCTGGTGGCCATGACCCTATGCGGGGTGTGGCACGGTGCAGGCTGGACCTTCGTGCTCTGGGGCTTCTACCACGGCGTGCTCATCGCCGGATACCACGTGCTGACCTTTCATCGCCGGAAGCCCGCGGCGCGGCGCCGCACCGCACAGCAGACCAGCCCTCTGGGCTCTCTGGGAACCCGGCTGCAGCTCGTGGCCAGCATCCTCGCCACCTTCGGCTTCGTCTCCTTCGGCTGGATCTGGTTTCGCTCCGTCGGAGTCGAGCAGGCGTGGACCTTGAGCGCTCACCTGCTCACTCCCTGGGATCACGCTCACCGAGCTCTCAGCGGCACCTTCTACCTGCACACCACGGTGTTGATGCTCCTGGTATGGATAGCACCATGGGTGGGGCGGGCGGCAGAGCGCTGGCTGAGCCTCCTCGATGCCCAATCAACGGAGACCGGCTCCTTCCGCCCCCAACAAAAAGCCCTAAACTGGGTCTATTCCTTGGGGGAAGGAGCGCTGCTGGGAGTGCTCCTGGCTTTCTGCCTGGTCTACCTCCGCGGCCAGACCGCGTTCATCTACTTCCAGTTCTAAGCCAATCCTGCCCGTGAGCCCTCTCATGACCGACCTTCTGCGACAGGTTCTCCAGCATGCAGAACAGACACCCCAGCAACTCTGCGTGCGGACCCACTCCGCCCGGGTGGCTGAGGGCCAGCGGGATTTTCAGCAGGTAGCGGAGGCGGCCGGCCGGGCCGCCGGCGCCTGGCGTGCCCGCGGCATCGAGCCCGGCGACCTGGTGGCGCTCATCGGCACCCACCACCTGGACTTCTACGCCAGCTGGCTGGGGGCCGTGTGGGCCGGCGCCGTGCCGACGGTGCTGGCGGAGCCCAGCGTTCGCATCGACCGGAAAGTGTATTGGCAGCGCCTCGATGCCCTCCTCGAGCACAATCGGGCTCGCCACCTGGCACTGGATCCGCGCTACGCCCCCGGCGGTTCCGAAGAGGCTAGCAGAGCCCCGAGTACCGCTGTCGAGAGCTCAGTGCTCCAGGACGCCGTCATCACCTACGAAGAGCTCGCCGGTGCAGCGGAGGAGCCTCCTCCGGTCCCCGACGCCCAATCCGAAGATCTCCTGCTACTCCAGCACTCGTCCGGTACCACCGGCCTGCAAAAGGGCGTGATGCTCTCCCACGGAGCGGTGCTCCGCCACGCCCGGGCCTACAACGAGGTCCTGAGAATGGGGCGCCGGGACGTCGTGGCCAGCTGGCTGCCCCTCTACCACGACATGGGCTTCATTGCCTGCTTCATCCTCCCCCTGCTCACCGCCACGCCGGTAATCTGGCTCTCCCCCTTCGAGTGGGTGGCCAACCCCGGGCTGCTGCTGGAAGCCGTCACTCGTCACCGGGCCACCCTCACCTGGCTGCCCAATTTCGCCTTCTCCTTCCTTGCTCAGCGGGTGCGCTCCGAGGAGCTGGACCTGTCGTCCCTGCGCGCGGTGATCGACTGCTCGGAACCCGTCACCACCGAGGCCCTGGAGGCTTTCCAGCGCCAATTCGCCGAGCACGGCCTGCGCCGGGAAGCTCTCCAGACCTGCTACGCCATGGCCGAGAATGTGTTCGCCGTCACCTCGACCTCGGCCCGGACTGGAATCAAGACTCTGTCGGTGGAGCGGGACACCTGGCAACGAGAGCACCGCGCAGTGCCGACCTCCCCCTCCCAGCCCCGCGAGGACACGGTGGAGCTGGTGAGCAGCGGCGTCCCCGTGCCCGGCTGCCGGGTGCGCATCGTCGACGAGGCCGGAGCAGAGGCTTCCCCGGGGCAGGCCGGCCGTATCGTCATCCACAGCTCCTTTCTCTTCGACGGCTACTACCAGCGACCGGAGCTCAACCAAGACCTCTTCGACGGCGACGGCTTCTACGACACCGGTGACCTGGGTTTCGTCGATGCCGACGGCCACCTCTTCGTTACCGGCCGGCGCAAGGATCTGATCATCGTCGGCGGCCGCAACGTCTATCCTCAGGACGTGGAAGCGGTGGCCTCGGAGGTCGCGGGCGTCAAGGCGGGACGGGTCGTGTGCTTCGGCGTCACCCTCCCCGATCTGGGCACCGAAGGTCTGGTGCTGCTGGCGGAAACCGACGAACCGGAAGCGACCTGGCCGGAGCTTCGCCGCCGTCTTCGAGCCTCTGTACCGACGCGGCTGGACCTGGACCTCTTCGACGTGCGCGTCCAGCCGCCGGGGCGCCTGCGCAAGTCGACCAGCGGTAAGCTAGCCCGTGACGGCAACCGGCAGTGGTACCTGGACGGACGCTTCGGCCCGCCGCCCCAGCTCGGACCCCGGCAAGTTGGCCCGCGGCAGAGCAACCCTCCGGTCCCCCGACCGGGTTCCCCATCGGACTCACGCTCAGGAGAATCGGAATGAACGTCGCCATCGATCAACTATTGGCCGCCGTCCGCAGCTTCGTGCGCGAAGATCAGGGCCTTTCAACGGAGGACCTGGACGCCGAAACCCAGCTCTTTCAGGAGGGCTATATCGACAGCTTCGCGGTGGTCCGCTTGATCGCCGACCTGGAACAGCGGTTGAGCCTGAACCTGCCCTCCGGCGCCCTGATCCCCGAGGACTTTGCCACGGTGAGCACCCTGCATGGGCGGCTGGAGGAACTTTGAGCGAGCCCCCCCGAGGTGCCTCCTCTCGAGGTGCCCCCTCCGAAGCCGAGGCCGAGCGCATCCTGCGCGAGCAGGAGCGCCGGCGCCAAGAGCTACCGGAGGATTTCTACGCCCGCCACAAGGCTGCCAACCTCTTTCTCCGTCACGGTCAGGAGCGGGCCCTGCGCCGGGCTTTGGAGCGTTTCGGCCAGCTGCCTCTGGAGGGCAAGGAGATTCTCGAGGTCGGCTGCGGCGACGGCTCTTGGTGGAGCCTCTTCGAGGCCTTCGGGGCACGCCGGGAGGATCTCCACGGCATCGATCTGGAGGAGCGGCGGGTAGAAGTCTGCCGCGGTCTCTATCCGCAAGCGGAGGTGCGGGTGGGCAACGCCGCCGAGCTACCCTGGCCCGATGACCGCTTCGATCTGGTCTTCCAAAGCACCGTCTTCACCTCCATCCTCGACCCCGAGATACGCCGCCGGGTGGCGGCGGAGATGATGCGAGTGGTGCGGCCGGAGGGGCACATCGTGTGGTACGACTTCCTCTTCGACAACCCCTCCAACGCCAACGTCCAGGGAGTTTCCTCCGGCGAGCTGCGCAAGCTCTTCCCCGACTATCGCTGGAAAGTCTGGCGGGTGACCCTGGCACCGCCCCTGGCCCGGCGGCTGGTCCCCCGCGCCTGGACCCTGGCGGCGCTGCTGGAATCCATCCGCTTGCTCAACAGCCACGCCCTGGGAGTGGCATGGCCGAAAACCTGAGGCTCGACGAGGCCGAGCCATCGCGGGAGCTGGTGGCCCTGTGCACCCGCTCCGCGGGGGCCGCGCCCACGGATCCCGAAACAGATTCCCAAGTCTTCGCCCAGATCGCCAACCTCGCCGTGGGCGAAGGGCTGGCGCCGCTCCTCGGTGCCCGGCTAGCCGCCGGCGAGATCGCCGCCCCCACCGATTCCGAGAGCCGGGCCCTGAGCCAGGAGCTGCAGGAGCGCTACCGCACCGCGGCGCGGGTGGGAGCCGCCCGAGCCCTCGGCGCCGAAGTGCTGCAGCGCTCCCTCGCCCGGCGGCGGATCCCGGCCTTGCTGCTCAAAGGCGCTGCCCTGGTGGCCACGGTGTACCGCGATCCGGGGCGCCGCACCATGGGGGACGTCGACCTGCTGGTGCCGCCGGAGCGCTGGCAGGAGGCTCTGGAGGCCGCTCGGAACGCCGGCGCTCAGGTGGTGGAGGCCCCCCAGCGGCCGGTGAGCCTGCGCCACTTCCACGAGGTCCACCTGGTGCTCCCCGGCGGCGGGTTGGGGGATCTGCACCGGCGGCTGACCCCCTGGCCCCTCTTCACCCCGGACCTGCCGCAGCTCTTCCAGCGCGCCCGGCCGCTGCCCGGAGCAGCGGAGAGCGACTCAACCGGCGCCTGGCTGCCGGCGCCGGAAGATCTCCTCCTCAGCCTCGTCGTCCACGCCGCCAAGGACGGTTTCCAGCTGCCCTTGCGGGCGGTGGTGGACGGCCTGCGGCTCCTCGCCGTGGCGACCCCGGACCCGCAGGTGGTCGAGGCCCGAGCCCGCGCCTGGCATGCCCGCCGCGCCACCGCCCGCTGGCTGCAGATGTTGGGTACTTTTGATGATCTCGGCAAGGATTGGCAGGAGCTGCCGGGGCGCCTTGCCCCGAAGCTCGGCCCCCTCCCGCCGGGCTTTCTCCAGCCACCCCCCAGCGACCTTCGAGCCCTGGGCGCCCGCTGGTCGATGCGCCGGCGCCAAGCGCAGGTTCTGGACGACCGCTGGCGAGCCGTCGCCTATGCCGGCGCCACCGCTCTCTTTTTCCTCGGAGATCTGGTACAAGGGAAGAGAAGCTGAACCATCCGCGAACCCAAGAAAGACAAAGAAGAGGATCCATGCGAATCCTATGCGTGGTCGGAGCCCGACCCAATTTCATGAAAATGGCACCGGTGGTGGCCGCCCTCGCCGAGGCCGGCAGCCGGCCGCTGCTGGTGCACACCGGCCAGCACTACGATCAGGCCATGTCCCAGGTCTTCTTCGACCAGCTGGGCATGCCCACTCCGGACATCCATCTGGAGGTGGGCTCGGACACCCACGCCCGCCAGACGGCGCGCATCATGACCGCCTTCGAGCCGGTGCTGCTGGAGCAGCGGCCGGATTGGGTGGTGGTGGCCGGGGATGTCAACTCCACCGTCGGCACCGGCCTGGTGGCGGCCAAGCTGGAGATTCCGGTGGCCCATGTGGAAGCTGGCCTGCGCTCCTTCGACCGCGCCATGCCGGAGGAGATCAACCGCGTCCTCACCGACCATCTCTCGGACCTCCTCTTCACCACCGAGGAGAGCGGCAACCGCAACCTTCGGCACGAGGGCATCGCCGAGGAGCGCATCGCCTTCGTGGGCAACTGCATGGTCGACACCCTGCGCACCCACGTCGAAGCGGCGGTGGCCCAAGAACCTTGGAAGGAGCTGGAGCTGAGCCCCGGCGGCTACGCGCTGATGACTCTCCACCGCCCCTCCAACGTCGACGATCCGGAGGTCTTGCGCTCCCTCATGGACACCGCGGCGCGCATCGCCGAGGAGCTCCCGGTGGTCTTTCCCCTCCACCCCCGCACCCGCCAACGGCTCGACGATCTGGGCCTCGACCTGCCCACCGGGCTGCGCCTCGAGCCGCCGCTGCCCTACCTCAGCTTCCTCGGCCTGATGGCCCGGGCCCGCTGCGTGCTCACCGATTCCGGCGGCATCCAAGAGGAAACCACCGCCCTTTCCGTCCCCTGTTTGACCCTGCGCTGGAATACCGAACGGCCCAGCACCGTGGACGCCGGCACAAACCGGCTGGTAGGGACCGAGAAGAACAAGATTTTGGGCGCGTTTGACGATATCCTCGCAGGACGGTGGCAACAGGGCGAGATCCCTCCCCTCTGGGACGGCCAGGCCGGTGAACGCATTGCCCGGCGCCTGTTGAACGAGGGCTGAGCCCACCACCGCCCCCCCTGAAACCCCAATCGAGGGAACTCTGACCGAGGAGTGTCTGATCCCGATATGAACGTACCGTTTTTCAGGCCGGACCTGGGCCAAGCCGCCATCGACGAAGTGGTGAACACCCTGCGCTCCGGCTGGCTCACCACCGGCCCCAAGGTCAAGCGCTTCGAGGAGCAATTCGCCGAGGCCGTCGGAGCCCGCCACGCCGTGGCCCTCAACTCGTGCACCGCCGGGCTGCACCTGTCGGTCAACGCCCTCGGGCTGGAGCCCGGACAGGCGGTACTGGTGCCCACCATGACCATGGCCGCCACCGCCGAGGTGGTGCGCTACCAGGGCGCCGTGCCGGTGCTGGTGGACTGCGAGCCGGACACTCTCAACCTGGACCTGGACGACGCCGAGGCCAAGATCCAGCTACTGCGTTCCGGCCAGCTCCCGGACGCTCTCGGCGAGCGGCCAGACGTGGTGGGCATTTTGCCGGTGCACGTCGGCGGCCAGATGATCGACCTGGCCCGCCTCCACGACTTCACTGAGCGCCACGGCCTGTGGTCCGTAGAGGACGCCGCCCACGCCTTCCCCGCCGCTTGGCGGCAGGACTCGGATCAGCCCTGGCGCCGCTGCGGCAACCGCACCGCCGACGTCACCTGCTACTCCTTCTACGCCAACAAGACCGTCACCACCGGCGAGGGGGGAATGGCGGTGACCGACAGTGAGGAGCTGGCGGACCGCATCCGGCTGCTCTCCCTCCACGGCCTGTCGGCGGACGCCTGGGGGCGCTTCACCGCCAAGGCCAGCTGGGACTACCGCATCGTCGCCCCGGGCTATAAATACAACCTCACCGACATCGCCGCCGCCATCGGCCTGCACCAGCTGGCCCGCGCCGAAGAGATGCGGCAACAGCGCCAGGCCCTGTCCCTGGCCTACCTCGAGGCTCTGAAGGATCTCGACGAGATCGAGCTACCGCCGGTGCTGGACAACCGCATCCACTCCTGGCATCTCTTCCTCATCAAGCTGCGCCTGGACCGGCTGACCATCGACCGCAAGACCTTCACCGACCACCTGCGGGACGCCGGCATCGGCCATTCGGTGCACTGGCGCCCGCTGCACCTCCACCCCTACTACGAGGAAACCTTCGGCTGGCGACCCGATCACTTGCCCATCGCCAGCCGGGAGTGGCAGCGCATCATCACCCTCCCGCTCTTCCCGTCCATGACGCCAGAGGAGCTGGAGCGGGTGGTGACCGTGCTGCGGGAGCTCTGCACCCGCTTCCGGCGCCGGGGCTGAGGAGCACGGCGAGAAACCATGGGCCCCGCAGCGCATAGGGATCACGAGGCTGGAGCCAAGGGCTCCTCCGCCGCCCTCGACGACACCGCCAGCCTGCTGGACAGCTCTCATCGGCCGCCGGTGAGCCCGGGCCTGCCGCGGGCCTTCGACCTGGTGTGTTCCGCCCTCGGGCTGCTGGCGCTCTCGCCGCTGCTGGCGGTGGTGGCCCTGGCGGTGGCGGTCAGCTCCCGCGGGCCGATCCTCTTCCGGCAGACTCGCATCGGCTACCACGGCCGCCCCTTCACCTTCTATAAGTTTCGCTCCATGCGGGTGGCCCAGGAGGGCCTACCCCTCACCGCCAGCGGCGACCGGCGGGTGACCCGGGTGGGCCGCTGGCTGCGCAAGCTCAAGCTCGACGAGCTGCCGGAGCTGTTCAACGTACTGCGTGGGGATATGGCGCTGGTGGGGCCACGGCCGGAGGTTCCGCGCTACGTCGATCTCGACGACCCGCTGTGGCGACACGTGCTGGGGGTGCGCCCCGGGCTCACCGATCCGGTGACCCTGCGCCTGCGCAATGAGGAGGAGCTGCTGGGTGCCCTGGCGGGGGACCCGGACGATTTCTACACGTCCTCCCTGCTGCCCTTCAAGCTGCGCGGCTACCGCGGCTACATCCTGCGGCGCTCCTGGCGCAGCGATCTGTGGGTGCTGTGGACCACCATCCTGGGAATCCTCCTACCGGGCCGCAATCCTCCCCCGACCCAGGACGAGATCAGCAGCCTGTGGGGCGGCGACGAAGCGGCGGGAGCCGAGACCGCACCGTCCCAGGGCTTTTTCGAGGGGCACCGGCGCCAGGCCCAATTCCTCCTCGATCTGGGGGTGCTGGCGGCGGCCTTCGTCCTCGCCTACCTGCTGCGTTTCGAGTTTCGCATCCCCGCCGACGAGCAGCACAATCTGCTCATCCAGCTGCCCTACGTCCTGGTGCTGCAGCTTGCGGCCTACTTCCTCACCGGCATCCACAACTTCGCCTGGCGCTACATCAGCCTGTCGGAGGTGCAAGCCTTCCTACGCGCCGGTATCTACTCCGCCATTCCCCTGCTGATCCTGCGCTTCGCCCTCCAGGAGCCATACCAATCCTGGCGAGTGCCGCTGTCGGTCATCGTCCTCAACGCCATTCTCGGTTTCGGCGGGCTGCTGGGGCTGCGGGTGATCTGGCGCATGCGCTATGAGCACCGCCGGCGCCAGCGGCGGCTGCTGGTGGCCGGCGCCCAGGCGGCGCTGCCGGTGCTGCTGGTAGGAGCCGGCCAGGCGGGAATCCTCGCCACCCGCGAACTCGACAGCCGCGGCGACGTGCCCCTGGACATCCGCGGCTTCGTCGACGACGATCCGTCGAAACAGGGCCTGGTGATCCGTGGCGTGCGGGTGCTGGGTACCACCGACGACCTGCCGCGGCTGGTGGCGTCGCACAAGGTCGACCACGTCATCATCACCATCGCCGAACCCTCGCCGCTGGAGCTGGGGCGAATCATGGCGATCTGTCAGAAGATCCCGGTGGGAGTCCGCATCATCCCCGGGCTGCACAAGATTCTCGAAGGGTCCCTGCGCATGGAGGCGGTGACGGGGGATGCTGGAGAAGCTCCTGCCGAGGATCCTCCCCCCGAGGGGACTGCAGGCTGACGCTCTCGACTTGAAGCCCCGATCAGCCGAAGCCCAAGCTCTCCTCCACCGCATCCAGCACCGCCGGCAGATACTGCCAGCCGGAGGGATAGCGCAACCGCCGCACCGGCACCGACTCCACCACCCGTGCCAGGGTCTCCAGTCGCCGCCGCTCCCAGCCCAGAGCGGCGGGCATACGGTGCAGGAAGGAATGGCGCAAGAGCTCCGCCAGGGCCTCCCGGGGGCCGACGGCTTCGATCTCCACCGCCCGCTCCTCGTCGAGACGTTCCGGAAGGTAAATGGCCGCCAGCGGCGATGAGCTTGGCTGGAATTCGAACCCCAGCGCCTGAGGCGTGGTCCAGACCTTCTCCACCCGGTCGTTGACCTTCGGCAGAGAAGAGACGTCATCGACGTAGCGCCGGGCCAGATCCGGCCACATGCGCAGTGCCGGATAGCTGGGACGAGCCGAGACCCGCCGATCCTCCAAATTCGAGTCGTCGAGATCCAGGGCCAGGATGTCGTCGGTGAGCAAGCGAGCGCCGCGGTCCAGGAGACCAAGAGTCAGGCTGCTCTTGCCGCTGCCGCTGGCGGCCAGCAGGCCCACCGCGCGATCCCCCAGCGCCACCGCCGAAGCGTGCAGCGCCGCGGTGCCGGAGCGCTCCAGCCAGAAGGCCATCACCGTACCCAGGAAGCGAATCTCCAGCATTCGCCGGTCACCGCCTTCGACCGGGCGGCAGAGGATCTCCCGATCGCTGAGGTAGAAGTCCGCCACGCCGGGAAAGTGCAGCAGATCCCAGCCGGCAAGACGGTAGATGCGCAGAACGCTGCGGCCTTGAAGATCTGAGAGCGAGCTCTCGTAGACCGAATCGTTGGAAGCTCCCTCGAGGGAGACCGGAGGCTCCCGACACAGATGGATCACCAGATCCGGGTAGGTTTCGCCGCCCGCCGGAGGCAGGTCGAGAGCTAACGGTAGGTCGGATCGGATGCGGAGGCCATAGAGACCGGCGGCTGAGGAGTCCATAGAAAGGGCAGCAGCGCCGAGGCAACGCCCGGAAGCACGCGCCTGGCTCCGGGGAGTCGGAGTCCCTCGGGAATCAGGGGCCCCTCGAGAGTCGGGAGGCTCTCGGAAGTCAGGCGCCTGTGCTCCCTCCGAAACCCGCATCGATTGTGCCGTTGAGCGTCCCCTGAGTAAGCTGCTCCAAAGTCCCCCAGCACAGCACTTCCGGGGCGTTATAGGGCTTCTTCGCCCCCACGGCGCTGGAAAGAGGCTCGCGGGGCTGGGGAGAAATCGAGTGAGGAGGCGTATTGATCAGGTCCATCATATTCCTTGACTTCGAGTACAACGTTTCGACATTAGATTATCAGAAGAAGCATAGTCGGCACTATGGCATACAAACGTCAGGCTTTCGTCTGGACGAGCCCTGCGGGCACCAAAGCCGATGCCGAGGGCTCGTAGAATTTCCGCAACCACAGCTCCAGAGTCAGCACGTACCAAATGTGGCGGAGCATATAACCAGCTCGGCCATCCAGATAGTCCTGCCAGGATCGGCGCAATCGAGCTCCATCGACGAATCCCAACTCTGCCACCAGCGGCTGCCGCAGCAGCTCGTCGATGCGCTGCTGCCGGCGCCGCAGGCTGTGCTCGATGAAAGCGGCAAAGCGAGTCTTGTCCCGGCGCTGCCGCACCGTCTCCGGCAGATGGTCTTTCATCGCTCGGCGCAGCAGGAGCTTGGCTCCGGAAGTCCCTTGGTGCTCCGCCGGATCCACCGCCAGCACCAGCTCGGCGAGCTCGTGGTCGAGAAATGGGTGGCGCACCTCGACTCCGTGCCGAGCGGCGGTGCGGTCGAGCCAGGAGCAGGCCCGGCCGACACTCTCCAAGCATCGGACGGCCCGCCAATGGGCCTGCCGGGCGGGATCCCGAAACAAGCGCTCGCCATCGTTGCGGCGCAAACGCTGGGACAGTCCCACCCGCTCGGCAAAGCGCGGCTCGATCCAGCGCGGCGGTGAGGACAGGCTCGGGCGACCGAGCCAACGGCGCAGAGTGCCGTCCAGCCCCGGCAGCGCCGGCGCCGCGAGGTAGTAATAGGCTGCCCGGGCCACTGAGATGTCGAGACATCGGGCCCGGCGCACGACATCCGCCAGTGCCGAGAGCTCCCCCCGGCGCAATCGCGACAGATAGACTCGGCGGCTGCCGGCAAAGAGGTTGTCGCCGCCGAAGCCGGTGAGCAAAACCCGCCCATCCCGCTGCCGCAGCCGCTCCAGGAGCACCCGATCCGTCGATTCCCAACCCTGGAAGGGGCCCTCCAACGAGGGAGCAAAGTCTGCCTCATCTCCCAACAGCCAGAGCTTCTCAGCGTCGATGGGTTCGACTTCCACCCCCAGCTCCCTGGCCATGGCGCCGGAGTACGCTCGCTCGTCACAATCTTCCAGACTCGGAAAGACGTAGCTCAAGGCCAGCAGCTGAGGCCTGGACGCCGCTGTCCCCGCAACCGAATCTCCCCCTTGGGAATCCCCCGCTACCGGGCTTCTGGACCAGCTCTGGGCCAGGGCCGCCACGGAACAAGAATCCAACCCGCCGCTCATGGTCAAGCCAACCACCGGATCGTCCGTCGGCAGACGCTCTTCCACCGCTTCCTGCAGTAGACGCCTCGCCTCCTCTTCCAACTCCCGGCCCTGGAGTCCCGGTTCCCCAGACTCGGAAGGCCGCCAATAGCTCCGTACCTGCCTTCGCCCTGACTTCACGACCAGCACCGAAGCCGACGGCAGTCGCTGGAGGCCGACGAAGAAGGTTCGTTCCTCGTCCCGCGAATCGTCCATCAGGTAATCCGCCACCGCGACCTCGTCCAGCTGAGCCCGCAGGCCCAGCCCCCGCAGCAGCTGCTGGGCCTCGGAGGCCACGTACAGGCGACGGTCGCGCAGGAGGTAGTGCAGGGGCTTGACACCGAAACGGTCCCGGGCGCAGAAAGCCCGCCGGTGGCGACGGTCCCAGACCACGAAGGCGAAATCACCACTCAACCGTTGGGGGCAACCCTCGCCCCAGGCGAGATAGGCGGCCAGCAGGAGCTCTGCGTCGGTGGGGCCTTCGACCAAGGCCTGATCGGGAAGAGCCTGCCCCGCCGCCGAAAGCTGGCGCCGCAGCTCGTCGCGGCGATCCAGCCGGGCATCAGCGACCAGATCCACGCCGACATCACTGGAGGCCAGGGAATGCGCCCGGGCGCCGGGGCGAGATCGCGAAGGCAGGAGGGTGAGCGCCGCCAGGCCGGCGTGGTGACCGAGGGCATAGGACGTACCCTGCGGTCCCCGGTGGGCTGCCGCGTCGGTCATCCGCACCAGCGTCTCCCGATCCAACGGGGAGCGATCGAAATGGATGATGGCGGATAGGCCACCCACGACGAAAAGGACCCTCCTAGCTATAGAACCGCGTTCATCGAGCCAAAAGCCGGCCAAAAAGCCGGCCAAGAGCCGGGGCGCAAACTTTCCTTCCTCTATATAGACACGGAAAGCCCCGGAAAAGATTCCGGGGCTTTCCGATGGATGTTAGAAGCGGGAGAGACCGCTAGCCGCCGGCGCGCATGCGCTCCGGCTGGGACGGGACGATGCCGTCACCGCCGTCATCATCATCATCGTCGTCATCGTCGTCGTCCCCACCGCCACCATCGGGGCAGAAGACGATCTCCGCCAACCCGCCGCTGCCGGCGAACTGCGCTTCCAGGCGGCTGATGCCGGAGGCGAAGAGGAGGACGTCCTGGGCGCTGTTGTCGCCCATGGATACCGCCGTCGCCTGGCCCATGAGGAAGCCGTCGGCATCGAAGGCCAGCAGGTCCACCAGCTCTCCATTGTCGATGTCGAGGACGCGGACGGAGTGGATCTCCACCGGTACATCGAAGTCGAAGATCATCACGCCGCCGTTGCGGTCGTCGTCCGGATCGCTGGAATCCGCATCCTCCGAAAGGATCAGGATGTTGCCCTCGGGAATCGAATTCTCTCCGGGCATTCCGAGACCGCCGCCGGCGCCCACGCCGGGCCCGCCGAAGTCCTGGTTGGGAGTGCCCAGATCCGGATCGCCGCCGGTGGGGGCGAAGCTGTTGAAGATCATCAGCGGGTGCGCCGCCGGATCCCCGCTGGTGGCGTGGATGCCGAAGGCCGAGAACTCCTCGTCGATGACCTGCCCGGGGAGCAGGAAGACGCCCATGCTGCTGACCTCGAAGTCGAGATCCGGCAGACAGATGCCCGGCTCCGGGCACTCGAAGAATTCGAGGTTGAAGTCACCCTGGCCGCTGGGCTCCAGCGCCGGGCCGCTGAAGGGCTGCGCCAGCACCTGCCAGACCAGCCAGCCGGAGGCACCGAACTCGAGGTTCTTGTTGTTGGCGCCGTAGCCGATCTGGAAGGCCGGACCGGTCATCTGGAAGTCGACGAAGGCGCCGGCGAGGGAACCATCACCCAACAAAGTGCCGGAGAAGGAGGTGTAGTACCACCAGGTACCGGTGTCCACCGGTCCGCCGTTCTCGGCGTAGGCGCCGCTCTTCAATTCCTTCTTCGGGCTGCCGCCGGGAGGCGTCGAGTCGCTACGGCCGCTGAAGCTCGCGTTGACGATGAAGCGGCGCTCCGGATCGTTGAGGTCATAGACCGTGCCGTTCAAGGTGGCGGTGCCGTCGGGGTTTTCCACGAAGGTCGCCTGGGAGCTGAACACGAAGTGCTTGCCGATACCCGGCAGCCACAGCGCGTGGTCGTTGATGTTGTTCAACCACTGGGGATCCGTCGGCGCGGCGCCGACGCAGAACTCGGTGGAATCTCCGGCGTAGCCGAAGTCCACATCGTCCCGGTTCTCTCCCGAGGCGACGGTGACGGTGGCCCGATCCGGCGTGCCGATGCCGTCCAGGTCGTAGCTCGGGATCAGGCCCGGCGGCAAGGTGGAAGCATCCACCACCACGGTGTAGGTGCCGGGAGCCAGATCGCCGAAGCCGTACTGGCCGTCGGGACCGGTGACGGTGGTCGCCACCACATTGTCGCCGGCATCCAGCAGGTCGATGACGACACTGTTGAGGCTCGGCTCACCGGCGTCCTGGACGCCGTCACCGTTGGTGTCCCACCACACCCGGTCGCCGAGGCTGGCGGGCTGCGGCGGCAGCTCGTACGGCGGCAGGCAGCCGGTGAAAGGCACGTGATGGCTCTCGCCATAGCCCGACAGGCTGGCCGCCACGAGGGTGCCGTCGATATTGCCGTTGTTGAAGTCCACGTGGGCGAAGGGCGCGAAGATCGAGCCCTGGATGCCGATGCCCTGAACGGTCAGGTTCGTGGTCTCGAAGAAGTTGTAGAGCACGTTGCCGCGGTCGGTGCCGTTGACCGAGATGCCGAAGTACTGCATCTGGTTGGTGGCGCCGTCGATGTTGATCAACACCGTCGAGCCCGCCGGCGCGTTGATGTTCAGCGTGTTGGCCGCCGACAGATCAGCTCCGGAGAGATCGAAGATGTTGAGGTCCGGATCCGTGCCGTCGAGCTGGATCTGCGCCGTCGGACCACCCCAATAGTTGACCGTGGTGGTGCCGTTGGCGGTGAGGCCGGCCCAGTAGGCGGAAGCTCCCTCCAGGAAGCTCTGCTCGGCGGCGAAGTCGATGGGCGAGTCCTGGCGCGAGGTGCCGTTGAGCACCGTCACGCTGGTCAGGTTGGCGATGTCGCCGTAGACCAGGTTGCCGTTGTAGACCTGACCGTTGGTGAAGGTCAGGTCGTCGCCCACCACCAGGTCGTCGCGGGTACCACCGGAGTTGGAGAGAGCGAGACCGACGCCGAAGTTCATCAGCGTCGCATCGTCGCCCACCGCCAGACGGCCGGTGACGTCGGTGTTGCTCTGGTCGAGGTCACCGAAGACGAAGACGTTGAAGCCGTTGGCAGTGCCCAGGGGCTCGGTGGTGCAGGCCATGGAGCCGCCGGGCTGATAGCCGAAGTCGGCGTCGCCGTAGTTCTCGCCGGCGCCCAGGGCCACGTCCAGAGGCTCGTTGCCGGTGGTCAGCTGCAGGCCGGCGGCCAGCGAGCTCTCATCCACGTCGACCCGGTAGAGACCGGGCAGCAAGCCGGTGAACTCGTAGATACCTCCGGCGTCGGTGGTCTGGGTGCCGAGGGAGACGTCGTCGGCGGTGCCGAAGACGCCGTCCGTGCCGGCCTCCGTCAGCTGCAGCACGACGCCGGACAGACCCGAACCGGCGGGCTCGTTGAACACTCCGTCACCGTTGGAGTCCAGCCACACGAAGTTGCCGATGCTGCCGGTGCCGCGGTAGCCGAAGTCGAAGGTCAGGACGTTGTCGTCCACCACCGTGCCGGAGATAGCGTCGCCGGTGGTGGAGGCGAGTCCATCCAGCGGCTGGCCGGGCAGGAAGTTGGTGGCCGCCACCTCGACGGTGAAGTCACCGCTGGTGACGTCGAACGAGTAGGTGCCATCCGCCGCGGTGGTGGTCTCCCCGAGCATGGTGCCCTGGGAGTTGAAAAGCTGCACCACGACGCCACCGATGCCCGACTCACCGGCATCCTGAAGGCCGTCGCCGTCGGCGTCGAAGAAGACGGTGTCACCGATGAGGAACTCCCGCAGCGGAATGCAGGGGCTACCGTCGGTCTCGACGCAGAGCACCGGGTGGAAGAAGCGCCAGAAATTTAGATTCTGCATGTCCACACCGCGGGCTCGCACCACGTAGGTACCCGCCGGCAACTCCGGCGCCTGCTGATCGGCGGTGGCGGGATCGAAGGGCCCGGTAGTCAGCCGGAACTGCTCCCATTCCTGATTGCCGGAGGGGTTGGGATTGGAGTAGACCATGCCGTTGGGATCGATGAAATCGAACTCGATGGACGGCTGGCGCTGGAGGTAAGCGCCCAGCCCCGCAGGATTGACGTCGTCCGGCGGATTGCCGGTGGCGCCGGTCAGGCCCGTCGCTACTCCTTCCGAAACCGCGTCGCCGGTGGCCCAGGGCGGCAGGAAGGGAGCATTGGGGGTATCCGGATCGTCGGTATCGGCGGTGCTGCCGTCGTAGGCGCCGTAGTCGAGGTCACCACCCCAAAGCACCAGGTCCTCTTCCTCCAAAGCGATGTCGAGATAGAAATCGAAAGAACCATCGTAGGTGGTGGCGCCGGGGCTGCCGGGAGCGGCCATGGGATCGTAGGTCGGGAAGTCCGGGAAGACCGTGAGGGCGTCGGCCTGGCTCTGGATCGCCGCATAGAAGCCGAAGGGCTGCTGAGCCACCTCGATGGACACAACGCCATCGGTGCGCAACTTGAAGGAGTTGAGCACGGTGAGGGTGGGATCCTCCGTGTTGATCTCTAGGCGATAGAAGTAGTTGCCGCTGGGCGCCTGCGCCTCCGGGCCGGTGGTGATGCTGATGTCGAACCAGTCGTTGTTGAGCAGCGTGGTGCTCATGAAGGGCCCGGCGACCACCGTGGAACCGCTGCCGTCGCGGTCCGGATCAGCGTAGACGGTGTAGGAGAACGGGGCGGCCCCGACGTCCCAATTGCCGTTGGCGGCGTTGGCGTCGCCGTCGAAGACACCGATCTGGAACGACGCGGTGCCTACCGGCGCTGCCACCTGCACGTCCAGGGAGGACTCGCTCAAGGTCACCAGGGCCGCGCCGCTGGCCACCGCCAGGAAGCGCGCGTCATCCGCCGCACAAGACGGCAGGCAGCGGAACCCGGGCAGCAGCTCGGCGCTGCCGTCACCCCGCGGTCCGCCATCGAGGCCGGCCGCCGGCAGGCCGTCGGCGAAGGCATCCTCGAACTGCTGCCGAGCCATCCACTCGATATCGGTGACGGCGTCGGGATCCAGGACCTCGGGCTTCTCGGAGCCGGGCTGTCCGCCACCGGGCTGTCCCGTGCCAAGCTGAGCCGCAGCCCAACCGGTGGGCAGCAACAAAGTACAGCTGAGCAGAATGAAAAAGAGCTTCCTCGTAGCAGAACTCATAGGGTTCCTCCCGCATCAAAAAGAGAGATGAACGGTCGTCTCTCGTCGGTCCGAGCCCTGACGTCTTGCGGCCAGTGCCGCAGCGGGCTCGTCGTCGTTCACCTCGGGATGAGGCTCTAACTGTTGTGAATCTTGCCGAGATGCCGCTCGCGCGCTCTCGGGGATTTGGACCTCAGGTAAACATTCAATCGGTGATCCCTAGGAGGGGGGTGGGCGAGATCACCATCGACAATCACTGACTCGCTATTCAAAGCTACTTCCGTCAGGAGAACGTCAGCGTACAACTGCCTCGAATTGTTCGACCGGTTCTCCCAAAGCGCCGCCGGAGACCCATAAGGCGTTTTAAGGCAAGGACTTAGGCGAATATCCTCGCCGTCAGGGGTCATTGCCTCTCGTGTTACCGCCACGTAACGATGGCGGAGCTGCCTCTCGGCCTTCGGTTGAGCGCTAGTGAGCTTCACGAGGTCCATTCAGTACAAGAACTATGCCATGTATTTAACCTTGGCGATCTTTGCCTATTTTCATGAACCAGCTGGTCCGATGGATAAATAGCGAGGGACTCATTCATCGGCAGATAGTTCCATCGATAATCGGGATATGAACACACGACCGGCCTGGGGCGCTCTGTTCCTCGGTGCAGTGCTGGTGATCGCGCTGTTGCTGTCACCGCTGTGGTTGGATCAGTTCGAAGCTTATATCGAAGAGGAGCAGGCCGTTGCGCCGTTCCCGGATACCTTCTACGATCTGCCCACACAGGCGCAGGACCAGTACCTTGACCTTTACGATACAAGCCGCCAGATGGCGATCGATCTGGTCGCGGCACGGCTGCAAGAACC
>JAXHTF010000014.1 GCA_034211275.1 Acidobacteriota bacterium | reverse complement strand
ATCGACATCGATGTCGATGGACGGCCCCAGGGTGCCCTTCTTGTCGTCGCCGGTGAAGCTGAAGGTCTCACCGGGGAACACGATACCGGCGAAGCGCACGCCGCCGCCCTTTCTGGCGTAGACCTCCACGAAGGCGCTGGTGGAGCCCAAGTACTCGAGGGTCAGCGCAGTCACCTTGCCGTCGCAATCAGCGCAATCGCCGGGATCGGGGTCCCCGCCACCGCCGCTACCATCCACCGGGCACAGAGCACCGCCATTGCGGCTGCTCCCCGCCAGCACCACGAAGTCACCGGCCACCGTGCCCGGGCCGATGGGCTCGGAGCAGCTGGTGTGCAGCATGGCGACGTACTGGCCGTCGACGAAGATCTCGATGGCCGGCCCCACGGTTCCCTTCTTGTCCTGACCGACGAAGCTGAAGACGTCGCCGCTGTCGAGAACACCGGAGTAGAGCAGGGTGCCCTTGTTGCGGATGCGAATCTCCACCTGCACACCGTCGGCATCACCGAAGTAGCGCATGGTGAGCTCGGTGACCTTGCCGTCACAGGCGGAGCAGCCGGCGATGTCCGGCGCGTAGCCGAAATCGGCGTCGTCGAAGTCCTCGCCGGGGGCCAGAGCCACCACGAAGGGCTCGTTGCCGGTGGACAGCACCAAGTTGTCCGGCACCGTGGCCTCGTCCACGTCGACCTGGTAGAGGCCCGACGGAAGATTGAGGAAGTCGTAGACGCCGCCGGCGTCGGTGACGGTGGTCCCGACGGTGACGTCATCGCCGGTCCCCAACACACCGTCGTCACCGGCCTCGGTGAGGGTCAGCACCACGCCGCCCAGACCGCTGCCCGGATCCTCGTTGAAGATGCCGTCGCCGTTGGCGTCGTACCAGACGAAGTTGCCGATGGAGCCGTTGGCCACGTAGCCGAAGTCCAAGGTCAGGATGTTGTCGTCCACCACCTCGGCGTCGAATTGGTCGAAACCGCTGGTCAGCTCGAGACCGTCGAGGGCGCCGCCGGCTCCGAAGTTGGAGTCGGCCACGGCCACCGAGTAGACGCCGGCGTCCACCGGGAAGGTGTAGAGACCGTCCGCGTCGGTGACGGCGGTGCCCAGCACATCCCCATCGGAGTCCAGAAGCTCCAGCTCCACGCCCTCGATGCCCGGCTCACCGGCGTCCTGGACGCCATTGCCGTCGAGGTCCATCCACACCCGGTCTCCCAGCAGGAAGGAGCGTAGGGGCTCACAGGGCACACCCTGATCGTCGACGCAGAGGAGCGGGTGGAAGAAGCGCCAGAAGTTCAGATTCTGCATGTCCACGCCGCGCACCCGGATGGTGTAGACCCCCGGCGGCAGATCGGCGGCAGGAGCATCAGCGGTGGCCGGGTCGAAGACCCCGGTGGTCAGACGATACTGCTCCCACTCCTGGTTGCCGGAGGGGTTGAAGTTGTCGTACTCCGCTCCGTCCGGCGCCTCGAGGGTGAACTCGATGGACGGCGAGCGCACCAGGTAGACCCCCAGACCCACCGGGCTGGTGTCGTCCGCCGGATTGCCGGTGGTCCCGGGCAGGCCCACGGCAACCCCCTCCGGCACTGTGTCATCGGTGGCCCAATCGGGCAGGAAGGGAGCGTTGGGAGTGTCGGGATCATCGGTATCCAAGTCGACCCCGTTGTAGGAGCCGCGGTCCAGGTCACCACCCCAGATCACCAGGTCGTCCTCCCGGCTGGCAACGTCGATGAAGAAGTCGAAGGTGCCGTCGTAGGTGGTGTAACCCAAATCTCCCGATCCCGCGTTGGGATCGTAGGTGGGGAAATCGGGGAAGATGATCTGAGCATCGCCGAAGCTCTGAATCGGAGCGTAGAAACCAAACGGCTGCTGCGCCACCTCGATGGTAGCGACGCCGTCAGAGCGCAGCTTGAAGGAGTTGAGCACCGTCAGCGCCGGGTCCTGATTCTCCACCCGTAGGCGGTAGAAGTAGTTGCCGCTGGGGGTCTGAGCCGCAGGGTGGTTGACCACGGTGAAATCGAACCAACCATTGTTGGGCATGGAAGCGCTGGTGAAGGGCCCGGCCACCACGGTGGGGTCGCTGCCGTCCCGGCTGGCGTCCGCGTACAGGGTGTAGGTGTAGGGAGCGCTACCGATATCCCAGTTGCCGTTGGCGGCGTTGGCGTCACCGTCGAAGACGCCCACCGAGAAGCTCGCCAGATCTCCCGGCGAAGCCATCTGGACGTCCAAGGAGGAGTCGCTGAGGGTGACCAAAGCAGCACCCGCCGCTACCGCCAGGAAGCGGCCGTCGTCGGCGGCGCAGCTGGGCAGACAGCGGGGCGAGGTGGTCTCCAGACCGCCGATCCCGGCGGCTACCGACTGCAGATTCGAAGCCGGGGGCGCCCAGCGCCCTTGCTCCATGGCAGCGTCGAACTGCTGCCGGGCCAGCTCCTCGATACTGGTCGCAGGTTGGGGCGCCGTGCTGAGTGCGGCCGTGACCGGCATCACCAAGAGCAGCGCTAGAACGGCGAAAAGAGAACGAAAAGACGTGGACATCAATGCCTCCCCTAGATCTTCGCGCTCACCCCCACCGGGGATGAGGAGCAAATTTAGGTTCTCTATGAAAAACTCGAGGCCGGCTATCCGACCTCCAACGATTGAGCTCGCAACTCGATTTCGGCTCCCCCACCGTGGATCTCGACCTCGCGATGGCCTCGAGATTCTCGGCCTTGCCACTCAGCGGGGTAGAAATCGATCTCCGGGCGGTTTGATCCGAACGGCCTCTATGAACTACAAGATCCATGCCATGTATTCAGCCGTAGCCATTCCCAACCGAAAGCCCTTGCCGGGCGGGGCCCGAGGCGATTTCGACGGATTCCGCCCACCCCCGGAGAAACTCCCGGGCGGGGAGAAACTCCAGGGCTCCCTCGCCCCGGCAAGCCCGGTGGACTTCTCCGCACAATCTTGTATTCAGGACAAAAAAAGGGGCGGCAGCCTGCCTTGGAGACAGCCACTACCGCCGGGAGGACCTCGAACCACGGTAGGCATCCGCTGCGCCTGGATGCTCTTCCGTAGAGCGAGACGGTCTGTTCTCGTCCGGGCGGAAGCTGAAATCGGGAATTCGAGGAGGTTTAGCCTTGAACAACCCGGCGTCAATCCCGCTGGACAAATAGATGATCCAAGATTGCCGTCAGGAAGACGTCAGCTAATGGCCTCTTCTGCATTTCCAACTCATAGCCGAGCTAGAATAGGGCGAATCTTGGAGCCCCCCCACCCAGGATCGCGGCGCCCAAGGCGTGAATTCCAGCGGCGTAGAGCGTTCTGGCCGAATCGTAGTGGTCGCCGGACCATTACCGGGAGTGCATGGTGCATCGACTAGAAATACGGCTTCTCGGCGGATTCGACGTCCGCAATGATTCCCAGCGCCTGACGGGGTTTGAATCCCAGAAGGTCCGGGCGCTGCTCGCCTACCTTGTATGCAATCGCCAGCGCCAGCTGTCCCGGGACATCCTCGCCGATCTTCTGTGGCCGGACCTGGACGAGTCCGCCGGACGGCGCAACCTTCGTCAGGCCCTCTACAACCTGCGTTCGGCGCTGCAGATGGACGCCAAGGAGCCGTCGCCGGTCACCGCTACCCGCAACAGCATCCGCTTGCGCAGCGATCTCGACGTCTGGTGTGACGTGGAGGCTTTCCAACAGGTCCTTGCGGGCAGCGAGACGAGCTCCTCCGACACCACCCCCAAGGAGCTCGCTGGTGCCGTGCAGCTGTACCGGGGCGACTTTCTCGCCGGATTCTACGTCAAGGACTCGCCGGCCTTCGACGAATGGCTGACCAACGAGCAGGAACGGCTCCGGGAAACCGTCATCGAGGCCCTCAAGACGCTGGTCGAGCATTATTTGGAGAGCGGCAGCTACTCCCTGGGAGTGCAATACGCCTGGCGCTGGGTCAACCTCGATCCCCTTTCCGAGCTCGCCCATCGCCAGCTGATCCGCCTCTACGCCCTCACCGGCCGGCGGGAACGGGCGGTGGCGCAATTCGAGGAATGCCGCCGCATCCTGCGCGAAGAGCTGGGCATCGAGCCCCGCCAAGTGACCTCCAACCTCTACCAGTGGATCCAGCTCCAGGATCGGGTGGAATCCCAACCCCCGCCCATGGCCATGGCCAGCCACTACCCGCAGCTGAGCATGGTGGGCCGTGCCCAGGAGATGGCCCAGCTGCTCGATTGGTGGCAGGAAGGAGAGGGCAAGGACGGCCTGCGCATTTGCCTCATCGAGGGCATCGGCGGCGTCGGCAAGAGCCATCTGGTGGAGTCGGTGGTGGAGAGCATCCGGCGCAGGGGACGAGTCAATCTGTTGCGCGCCCGAGCCTCCAACGAAGCGGTATCGGGCAGCTACCAACCGGTGGAGGAGGCGTTGCGGTCGGCGGTGATGTCCCAGACCGGCTACATCCGCCGCGCCCTGGCGGAGCTCTCACCGATCATTCTGGCGGAGCTGACGGAGATGTTTCCCGTCCTGCGCTCCCAGCGGCCGGATTTGCCCGGACGCGATCCCGAAGCGGGTACCGACGCTCTCTTCGAAGCCACCGGCATGCTGCTGGAGGAGCTCTGCCGTCCCTTCGAGCCCAAGCAGCCCTCGGTACCGCTGATTCTCTTCCTCGACGATCTGCACCTTGCCGGTGGAGATACCTTCTTACTCCTCGAGCGGCTGGCCAGCGACGATCTCGCCGGACCGGTGCGCATCTTCGGCTGTCATCTTCCCGAGGGCCAGAACATCCAAAGCCCCATCGAGGAGCTGGTGGAACGGCTGTCCCGGCACTCCCCGCCCGTGCGCCGGCTGCGTCTAGGCCCCCTGGGCGAAGAAGCTCTCGAGCAGGTCAGCGAGCAGCTGCTGGCAGCCCCGGAGGATCACCCCCTCCCCCGCTATCTGGAACGCCAGACCGGCGGCTTGCCGGTAGCGCTGCTGGAGGTGATCTACGACCGCTACGAGAGCGGCCATCTGCGGCCGGGACCGGATCAGCGGTGGCATTGGCAGGGCGAGCTAGACATTCGAGAGGACCAGCTACCCACCCCCCTCGACGAGCTGATCTGGGAGCGAGCCCGCCGGCTGCCCCGCTCCGCCCGCCGCCTGCTGACCCTGGCGGCGGTGGTAGGGCAACGCTTCGATGCCGACCTGCTGGCACGGGTGGAGAAAGAGGATCTATCGGTGGTGTGGGCCAACCTGAAGATCTGGATCGACCGCCAGATGGTGCGCCCCATGGACGAGCCCTGGGCCGAAGTGGAGCGCTACCCCAGTCCCGCTCCCACCGACTCGACGGACCTGCGAGTCCCCATCGAGTTCAGTCATCGGCGGCTGCGGACGGTGATCTACCGTCACCTGCCGCCGTCTCGCCGGGCCGCCATCCACGGCCAGGTCGCCAAAGTGCTGGAGGAACGGGCGGCGCGGGGGTGGGTCGCCTGGTCGGAGACCCTGGCCCATCACTTCGCTGCCGCTGGAGACTGGCGCCAGGCGGTGCGCTACCACCATCGTGCGGCGGACCTGGCGCGGCGGCACCCGTCGCCGGTGCGCACCCTCTTACACTGCGAGCGAGCTCTCCAACTGCTGCCCAAGACCGACATGGAAGAGGCCGAGGCGCAGGACCTGAGCCGGCAGCTCATGCGGCTGCGGGGCGAGGCCCGGGAGATGCTGGAGAACGAGGACGCCGCCCCCTTCCTCCCGGACACGGAGAGCGTCGCCGCCGAGCCCTTCACCGACTGATCGGCGCTCCTGACTCGTACCTCTGACCGGTACCTGCCACCAACTTGAAGCCGGCGACGGGGCTTCAGCCCTTCGCCACCGGCGTGCCCGCCCCGTCGTCCACGGGGCATAGGGCGCCGCCGTTGCGGCTGGCTCCTTCGATGACCAGAAAGTCCCTGGCCACCGTGCCCGGACCGATGGGCACCGAGCAGCTGGTGTGCATGGTGGTGTGGTAGTGGCCATCGACGAAGAGCTTGATGGACGGCCCCAAGGTCCCCTTGCGGTCACCGCCGGTGAAGCTGAAGAGCTCTCCCGGAGCCACGAAGCCGGAGAAGCGCACGCCGCCGCCCTTGTTGGCGTAGACCACCACATAGGCGGTGTCCGCCCCGAGATACTCCAGCGTCAGAGCGGTGACCTTGCCCTCGCAGGCGCCGCAGTCCCCAGGGCCGGGATCGCCGCCACCACCGCCGCCGTCCACCGGACAGAGGGCGCCGCCGTTGCGGCTGCTCCCCGCCAGCACCACGAAGTCACCGGCCACCGTGCCCGGGCCGATGGGCTCGGAGCAGCTGGTGTGCAGCATGGCGACGTACTGGCCATCGACGAAGATCTCGATGGCCGGCCCCACGGTGCCCTTGCGATCCTGACCGACGAAGCTGAAGACATCGCCACTATCGAGGACGCCGGAGTAGAGCAGGGTGCCGTGATGGCGGGTACGGACTTCCACCTGAACGCCGTCGGCAGCGCCGAAGTAGCGCAGGGTGAGCTCGGTGACCTTGCCATCGCAGGCGGAGCATTGATCGACGTCCGGCGCATAACCGAAGTCGGCGTCGTCGAAGTCCTCACCGGCTCCCAGCACCACCTCGAAAGGCTCATTGCCGGTGGAGAGCACCAACCCGGCGGGAATCGTGGTCTCGTCGACATCCACGAGGTAGAGCCCCGGCGGCAGATTGAGGAAGTCGTAGGCCCCGCCGGCATCGGTGGCGGTGGTGCCGACGGTGACGTCGTCGGCGGTGCCCAGCAGGCCGTCGCCTCCGGCCTCGATGAGGGTCAGCGCCACGTCCCCCAGGCCGCTCCCCGGATCCTCGTTGAAGACGCCGTCGCCGTTGGCGTCGTACCAAACGAAGTTGCCAATGGAGCCGGTGGCCCGATAGCCAAAGTCCAGGGTCAGGATGTTGTCATCCACCACCTCGACGTCGAATGGATCGAATGCCGTGGTCAGCTCGAGCCCCTCCAGGGCGCCGCCGGCGAGAAAATTGGTAGCTGCCACGGTCACCGAGTAGAAGCCGCCGTCCACCGGGAATTCGTAGTAGCCGTCGGCGTCGGTGACGGTGCTGGCGACAAGGTCGCCGTCCGAGTCCAGCAGCAGCAGGGTGACGCCTTCAATGCCCGCTTCCCCAGCGTCCTGAACCCCGTTGCCGTCGTCGTCGGCGAACACCGTATCGCCAAGCAGGTAGGAGCGCAGGGCGACGCAAGGCGAACCGTCCGGCTCGCTGCACAGCACCGGATGAAAGAAGCGCCAGAAGTTCAGATTCTGCATATCCACTCCCCGCGCCCGCACCACCCAGGTGCCCACCGGCAGCGAAGCGGCGGGGAAATCTGCGGTGGCGGGATCGAAGGGGCCGGTGGCGATGCGAAATTGCTCCCACTCCTGATTCCCGGAGGGATTGTCGTTGAGATAGACCGTGCCCTCGGGATCGATGAGCTCGAAGGTGATGGACGGTGAGCGCTGGAGGTAGGCGCCCAGCCCCGACGGGTCGACATCGTCCGGCGGATTGCCGCTGGCTCCGCCCAAGCCGGCGGAAAGCCCCTCGGACACGGCGTCGAGAGTCGCCCAGGGCGGCAGGAAGGGAGCGTTGGGAGTATCCGGGTCGTCGGTGTCGCGGGTGCTGCCGTCCCAGGCCCCGTAGTCCAGATCACCACCCCAAACCACCAGATCGTCCTCCGACGAGTTGATGTCGAGGTAGAAATTGAACTCGCCGTCGTAGTTCGACGCTCCGGGGGAGCCGGGCAGAGCGGCGGAGTCGTAGGTGGGAAAGTCCGGGAACACCGCCGAGGCGTCGGCCAGGCTCTGGATGGCGGCGTAGAAGCCGAAGGGCTGCTGCCGCACCTCCACCGAGGCGACACCGTCGGTGCGCAGCTTGAAGGAGTTGAGCACCGTCAAGGAAGGGTTTTGGCTGGCGATGGACAGCCGGTAGAAGCCAACACCGCTAGGCGCCAGAGCCCCGGGGCCGACGTTCACCGTAATGTCGAACCAGGCATTGTTGAGCATGGCGCCACTGGCGAAGGGACCGGCCACGGACACGGAGCTGGAGCCGTCGCGGTTCGGATCTTCGAAGATCTCGTAGGTGAACGGGGCCGCCCCCACGTCCCAATTGCCGTTGGCGGCATCGGCGTCACCGTCGAAGATTCCGATCTGGAAGCTGGAGACTCCCGCGGGCACGGCGACCTGAACGTCCAAGGAAGTCTCGCTCAGGGTCACCAGGTTCGCCCCGGAGGCCACAGCCAGGAAGCGGCCGTCGTCGACCAGGCAGGAAGGCAGGCAGCGCATCGTCGGCGAACCCTCGGGAACGGCGGCTCCCAGAGCCGCCACGCCCGCCTGGAAGATCTCCACTGGGGGCGCCCCGCTGAGCATCGCGGCTTCCAGCTCCTCACGAGCGAGTTCCTCGATGCTCCCCACCTGCGAAGCCGGCTGAGCTCCAGCGGGCATCACTGCGAGCAGCAGGGCCATGACCGAGGCGAAGAGGGCGAGACGGTGGACCGGAATCAATATTGGGCGCTGAATCATGAGAGTACCTCCTGACGGATCGCTTCCTGCGAGCTCCTGCACTGCCTCGTGAAGACACACCTCCACTGAGGGCCTTTGGAGAGCCTCTCCGAAAGGCCGGCGGCACGGAGCCACTGGGATCTATAGCGCTATTGAAAAATACTCGCGTCAGGATTGCGTCAGCCGCTCGCCCATCAAAAAGCTGCCGATGGCACTCGGCCACCGGCAGCTTCTCGATCAGGCCCCGGGCTCCTCCAGGCTCTAGATGGCAGAGCCCGGGCCTCTTTCAACTCCGTCCGTTGCAGCCCTGATCGGCGTCAGCCCTGATCGGGGCGGCGCATCCGTTCCAGGCTGGTCGGAGACGGATCCGTGGGACCGGAATCCGGAGGATCGGGGTCCGACGGCGGCGTTCCACCGGGCGCACCGGCGGTACCGCCATCGGGATCTTCGTCCCCGACCTGCCCTCCGGGAGTGCCGGCGTCGGTCTCCACGGGGCAGGACACCAGCTCCGCCACGGCGCCACTGCCGGTCAGGGAGACCTCCAGGCGCCGCACCTCCTGGGCCTCCACCGCCACCGTCTGGACGCTGTTGTCACCCAGAGTCTGCAGCGGTCGGCTCGCCAGAGGGTAACCGAGCACGTCGAAGGCGGTGACCCGGCCGAAGGGCTCGTCGCAATCGGTGTCCACCACCGTCACGGTGCGGATCTCCACCGGCTCGTCGAAGAGGAAGATGAAGACTCCTCCACCGTTGAAGTCGTCCGGATCTCCGGCATCACCGTCGGCGGAGAGGATCAGCAGGTTGCCCAAGGACCGGTGGTTCTCGCCGGGCATGCCGGCGGCGCCGCCATCCCCGCGACCGGGGCCACCGAAGTCTTCGTGGGGCGTCCCCAAGTCCCAATCCCAACCGGTGGGATGGGCGCTGTCGAAGACCATCACCGGATGGTTGACGGGGTCACCGGTGAGCACCTGGATGCCATACCCGGCCAGCTCGTCATTCACCCTCTGGCCAGCTGCCAGGGGCAGCCCCTCACCGTCCAGGGCGAAGTCCACGGTACCGAAGCAGCCACCGGTAATCACCGGAGGGCAGAAGGTCACCGCCGCCACCGCGCCGCTCTCGGGGAAGTGAACCTCCAACCTCCGAACGTCTACGACCTCGATGGGCAGACTCTGGAAGCTGTTGTCTCCCAGAGCCAGCATGGGCACCGCCGTCAGCAGGGCCCCGGTGCTGTCGTAGGCTTCCACCATGCCGGCACCACTGGCCTCGATGTCCAGCAGGCTCACGGAAGCCACTTCCACCGGATGGTCGAAGGTGAAGACCAAAGTACCGCCACCGGCGTTGTCGTCGGGATCTCCGGCATCGCCGTCCTCCGACAGGATCAGCACCTTGCCCTGGGGCACGGCGTTCTCTCCCGGCGTACCGGCAGCGCCGCCGGTGCCGATGCCCGGTCCACCGAAGTCGCGGTGGGGGGCGCCCAGATCCCAATCACCACCGGTGGGATGAGCACTGTCGAAGATCATGGCGGGGTGGTGCACCGGGTCGCCGCTGGCAACGTGGATGCCCAGCTCCGCCCACTGCTCGTGCACCACGGTACCGGCGGGCAGGTTGCTGCCGTCGGCGGCGGTGTCGAAGGTCAGGGTCGGCGGGCAAGGATCGCCGGCGGGGCGGTAGCCGAAGTCGTAAGTCCAGACGTTGGCGTCCACCACCGTGCGAGTGAGCTCGTCTCCGGTGGTGCTCACCCAACCGTCCAGAGCTGCGCCGGGAACGAAGTTGCCGGCAGCCACCCGTACCCGATGCACTCCGGCGTCCACCTCGAAGAAGTAGGTGCCGTCGGCCCCGGTGATGGTCGAGTGCAGCACCTCACCCATGGGATCCAGGAGCTCCACCGTCACTCCCGCCAGTCCTGGCTCACCGGCGTCCTGAACACCGTCCTCGTCGCTATCTGCGAACACGGTGTCACCAATCCGGAAGCCCCGCAGAGGCTCGCAGGGAGAACCGTCGGGCTCAGTGCACAGCACCGGATTGAAGAAGCGCCAGAAGTTCAGGTTCTGCATGTCCACACCGCGAGCCCGCACAATCCAGACCCCCGCCGGTATCGTCGACGCCGGCTGATCGGCGGTCGTGGGATCGAAGGGGCCGGTGGCGATGCGGAATTGCTCCCACTCCTGATTGCCCGAAGGATTGGATTCGGCGTAGACGTTGCCCTCGGGATCGATGAGCTCGAAGACGATGGACGGCGAGCGCATCAGATACATCCCCAGCCCCGCCGGATCCACATCGTCCGGCGGATTGCCACTGGCTCCGCCGAGGCCTACCGCCACCCCTTCCGGCAGCGTGTCCATGGTCGCCCACGGCGGCAAGAAGGGAGCGCCGGGGGTGTCCGGGTCGTCGGTATCCCGAGTGCTGCCATCCCAGGCACCGTGATCCAGGTCACCGTCCCACACCACCATCTCTTCCCCACCGGCCTGGACGTCCAGGTAGAAGGTGAATTCACCGTCGTAGGCGGTATAGCCCGGCTCGCCGGGCAGGGCGTCGGGATAGTACTCCGGGAAGTCGGGGTAGAGAATCTGCGCATCGGCCATGCTCTGGATGGCGGCGTAGAAGCCGAAGGGCTGCTGATCCACGCCGATGGAGAGCACGCCGCTGGAGCGCACCTTGAAGGAGTTCAGCACCGTCAGGCTAGGGTCCTGGGGCGCGACGATCAGGCGATAGAAGTAGTGCCCGCTGGGCGCCTGGGCCTCGGGGCCCACATCGATGGAAACATCGAACCAGGTGTTGTTGGGCAGCGTGGTGCAAGCGAAGGGACCGGCCACCAGGGTCATGGTGCTGCCGTCCTTCATGGGGTCGGCGTAGACCGAATACATGAAGGGAGCCGCTCCCACATCCCAGTTGCCGTTGGTGGCTTCGGCGTCGGCGTCGAAGATGCCCACCTCGAAGGAGCTCCAGGAACTGGGCACGGCGATCTCGATGGCCAGCGAGGTCTCGCTCAGCGTCATCAGATCCGCGCCGGCCACCACGGCGAGGAATCGGCCGTCGTCCACCGCGCAGGAGGGCAAGCAGCGCATGCCGGGAGCAGGCTCCTCCACCGGTGGCTTCCCGGCATCGAAGCCTTCCGTAGCCAGCGCCGCGAGGATGGAATCTTCCAGCTCCTGACGGGCCTGCGTCTCGATACCGGAAGCTCCGGCAGCGGTAGCAGCGAGAAGTATCAGAGTCACCAGGACGATGACCAAAGCGAAGAAGGAATGGGTGCGGTAAGTGTTCATGACCCGCCTCCTTTCTAGCGTTCGCCGAGGCCGGTCAACTCGCACCTCAAACGAATCGCCTATACCTATTAGGCACAATTTCCGTCAGGAAAATATCAGGAAGGCGGAACTTAAATGCGTCGGGAGATATCTTTAAATAATATCAAGCCGGGTCAGAGAAGTCGAGTTTCTTAGACCCCTCCGTGCCCGAAAAAGCAAACACAAAACGGCCGGCCCGGGAAGCCCGGACCGGCCGCAAGTATCTGACGATGGATGAGGGAGCTGGGCTTAGAAGCCGCCCATGCCTCCACCCATACCGCCCATGCCACCGCCCATGGCAGCAGCACCGACGTCACCGTCGTCCTTCTCCTTGATGTCGGAGACGAGAGCCTCGGTGGTGAGCATGAGGCCGGCGATGGAAGCAGCGTTGACCAGAGCGGTCTTGGTGACCTTGGCCGGGTCCATGACGCCGGCCTTGAGCAGGTCGGTCATCTCGCCGGTGGCGGCGTTGTAGCCCATGGCACCCTTCTGCTCCATGACGTCGCGAACCAGGACCGAACCCTCCTCGCCGGCGTTGGCGGCGATCTGGCGGGCCGGCTCCTCTAGGGCGCGGCGCACGATGCGCACGCCGACGGCGGCATCGCCATCGGTGTCGACGCCGTCCACCGCCGCGATGGCGCGCAGCAGGGCGACACCGCCGCCGGGGACGATGCCCTCTTCGACGGCCGCCTTGGTGGCGTGCATGGCGTCCTCGACGCGGGCCTTCTTCTCCTTCATCTCGGTCTCGGTGGCAGCACCGACCTTGATCACCGCCACACCGCCGACGAGCTTCGCCAGGCGCTCCTGGAGCTTCTCGCGGTCGTAGTCGGAGGTGCTCTCTTCGATCTGGTTGCGGATCTGCTTGACGCGGCCGCTGATGGCCTCGCGGTGGGACTCGCTGTCGGCGTCGGTGACGATGGTGGTGTCGTCCTTGGTGATGACGATCTTCTTCGCCTCACCCAGGTCCTGCCACTGCACGTTCTCCAACTTGATGCCCAGATCCTCGGTGATCACGCGGCCGCCAGTGAGGACCGCGATGTCCTCGAGCATGGCCTTGCGGCGGTCGCCGAAGCCCGGCGCCTTCACCGCAGCGATCTGCAGGGTGCCGCGCAGCTTGTTGACCACCAGGGTGGCCAGGGCCTCGCCCTCCACATCCTCGGCGAGGATGAGCAGCGGGCGGCTCTGCTTGGCGACCTGCTCGAGAATCGGCAGCAGGTCCTTCATGGAGCTGATCTTCTTCTCGTGGAGAAGGATCATGGGGTTCTCGAGCACCGTCTCCATCCGCTCGGAGTCGGTGACGAAGTACGGCGAGAGGTAGCCGCGATCGAACTGCATACCCTCGACCACCTCCAGGGTGGTCTCCAGGCCGCGGGCCTCCTCGACGGTGATCACGCCGTCCTTGCCGACCTTGTCCATCGCCTCGGCGATGATGCGACCGATCTCCGCATCGTTGTTGGCGGAGATGGTGCCAACGTGGGCGATGTCCTTGGTGCCCACCGGCTTCGCCAGGTTGTCGACGGACTCGACGGCGGCCTTCACCGCCATCTCGATACCGCGCTTGAGCTCCATGGGGTTGGCGCCGGCGGTGACGTTCTTCGAGCCCTCGCGGAAGATCGCCTGAGCCAGCACGGTGGCGGTGGTGGTGCCGTCACCGGCGACGTCGGACGTCTTGGAGGCCACCTCGCGCACCATCTGGGCGCCCATGTTCTCCAGCGGATCGTCGAGCTCGATCTCCTTGGCGACGGTGACACCGTCCTTGGTGATGGTGGGGGAGCCGAACTTCTTCTCGATGACGACGTTGCGGCCCTTGGGACCGAGGGTGACCTTGACCGCGTTGGCGAGCTGGTTCACGCCCCTGAGAATCGCGGCCCGAGCCTCCTCGGAGTAGGTAATCTGCTTGGCCATGGTTATCTAAACCTCCTGGGAATTTCTTCGCTTCTTCGATGGATCCGATGGTTGCTCTGCGTCGGTCGGGTGAGCTGAGATCAGCCGCCGACGACGGCGAGGATCTCGTCCTCGCGCAGGATCACGTAGTCCTGGCCGTCGAGCTTGATCTCGCTGCCGGAGTACTTGCCCACCAGGACGCGGTCACCGACCTTGACGTCCATGGCCGCACGGCTACCGTCTTCCATCGCCTTTCCGGGGCCGACAGCGACGACCTCCGCTTCCTGGGGCTTCTCTTTCGCGGTGTCGGGGATGATGATCCCGCCCCGAACCTGCTCTTCCTGCTCGACGCGCTTGACCAGGACCCGATCATGGAGTGGACGTATGTTCACTGTCTCTTCCTCCTTGAAAACCAAACTTTGTTGCTTGTCTTGTTAGCTCGAAGCTACTGTCTAGCGTTAGCTTGAAGCGTTTGTTGGGAGATCGTCTGCCTCCCTAGAGCTCTCGGGGGTGCCGTTAGCACTCCTCCCCGACGAGTGCTAACAGGCTAACGAAGAGAATTTCAGCTGTCAAGAGGAGACGAGCAAAATCTTAGTGGCCGCGACTTAGGTTTCCTTCGGACTCCCCGATACGCAGCCCTGGAGCCACTTCTCGAGCCCCGCCGCCACCGTTTTACGGCCGTAATCCCGCACCAAGACCTCTCGCCCTTCGGCCGCCAGGCGGTCCCGCGCCGCGGCATCTTTCAGCAGCTCCGCCACCGCGTCCGCCCACTGCTCCGGAGTCTCGGCCACCAGCATCCCTTCCCGCTCCGACGAGGCTTCGGGCTGTCTCGGAGCCTTCGAAGCCTTGGAAGTGGTCCCCGCCGCCGCCCACGGCGAGGCCACCACCGGCTTGCCCGCCTGCCACGCCTCGAGGATCTTGAGGGGTTGGCCGGAGCCGCAGCGAAGGGGCGCCAAGGCGACGTCGGCGGAGCGCAGGATAGCCACCAGATCCGGCGGCGACGCCACCAGCTCGGCGCCGGCGGCCCGGGCCTTCCGCCGCAGGCTGGCCGCGGGACGGGCGCCGGCCAGCACCACCCGCACCTGTGGCACCCGGCGCCGCAGCCGCGGCAGCACCTCCTCCAGCCACCAGCCAAAGCCGTCCACCGCTGGGAAGTAGCCCAGATTGCCGGTCATGCACACCGTCGGCGGCGCCGAGGTCCCATCTTCTCCGTCCCCGCTCCCAGCCCCACCGGGGGACTCCGGTAGGGAAGAATCCGCAGTCTGCCGCAGGGGAAACGCCAAGGGCAGGACGTCGAGGCCCCGCGGACTGAGCCCCCGGACACCGACACTCTGAGCGGCCCCCGCCGCCGGTTCTCCGTCGAAGAGCCCCGCCAGGGCCTCCCGATCCCGTGGGCACACCACCAGGGCACCGGCAGCGGAGCCCAAAAGACGCCGCTCCGCCGCCGCCAGGCGCCGGGCCTCGAAGCGCAAGACCGGGCGCAACCAGGGAGCGTCGAAGACAGCTCGGCGCTCAAGGTTGAGGCTCAGGCTGTCGATGAAGTCCACCGCCCACGGAACGTCCCCCAGATGCCGCTCCAAACCCGCCAGCCGGGCCAGCTGGAGCACCACCAGATCCGCCGCCGGAGCCAGCCGGCGCAGCTGATCCGCCAGCGCCGGCGGCTGGAAGAGGCCGTTCTGCAACGGCTCTCCGATGATCAGCCGACGGCCGACGGCGAGGCCCCGCCCCAGGGTTGAGGCGGGCCGGTAGTGCTCGACTCGAAGCTCGGCCGAGCCCTCAGCAGGGCGGGTGGAGGGGGGAACGGGCGCCGCCGGCGGCGGCTCGGGGGTCAGCAGGGTGATGCGATGTTCCGGTGCCAGCAATTCGATCCATTGGGCGGCGCGCAGCTGATCCCCCCGCCGCGGCGGCCAGGGGTAACGGGAAACGACGAGCAGCAGATCCATGGAAAGGGACTCGCGGGACCAGCCGAGGACGACGGCGGCACCAGAGCCGAAGGGGTGCTGAGCCTAAGGCCCTTGAGCCCCAAGGCCCCTGAGCTCGACGCTCTAGACCAAGTCCAGCAGGTGGCCGAGCTTCTCGCGCTTGGCGCGCAGGTAATCCCGAGTGTCCTCGGTGGGAGGAATCTCCAGGGGCACACGGTCGACAATCTCCAGGCCGTAGCCGGAAAGGGCGATGTATTTGCTCGGGTTGTTGGTCAGCAGGCGCATGCGGCGCACGCCGATGTCACGCAGGATCTGGGCACCGACGCCGTAGTTGCGCTGATCCGGCCGGAAGCCCAACTTCTCGTTGGCCTCCACCGTGTCGTGGCCCTGATCCTGGAGCTCGTAGGCTTTGAGCTTGTTGAACAGGCCGATGCCCCGCCCCTCCTGGAGCAGGTAGAGCAGCACGCCCTTGCCCTCCTGGCTGATGCGTTCCAGCGCCTGGTGCAGCTGCGGCCCGCAGTCACAGCGGGTGGAAGCGAACATGTCGCCGGTGAGGCATTGGCTGTGCACCCGCACCAAGGTGGGCTCGTCCTCCTCGATATCGCCCATGACCATGGCCACGTGCTCTTCGCCGGTGGCCTCGGAGCGATAGGCCCGCAGCTCGAACTCGCCGTAGGCGGTGGGTAGCCGGGGCGACGCCACCAGCTCCACCAGCCGCTCGGTGCGCATGCGGTAGCGAATCAGATCGGCGACGGTGATCAAGAGCAAGCCGTGACGCTGGGCGAACTCAGCGAGATCCGGCACCCGTGCCATGGTGCCGTCGTCGTTCATGATCTCGCAGATCACCGCCGAGGGATTGCATCCCGCCAGGACCGCCATGTCCACCGACGCCTCGGTCTGGCCGGCGCGCTTGAGGACGCCGCCGTTGTGAGCCCGCAAGGGAAAGACGTGTCCCGGCCGCAGCAGATCCTCCGGCCGGCATTTGGCATCGATGGCGGTGCGGATGGTGGCGGCGCGGTCGCCGGCGGAGATGCCGGTGCTGATCTTGCCCCGGGCCTCGATGGAAACGGTGAAGGCGGTCTCGAAGGGAGAGGTGTTGCGCTCCACCATCAGCGGCAGATCGAGCTCGGCGCAACGCTCCTCGGTGAGGGCCAGACAGACCAGCCCGCGGCCGAACTTGGCCATGAAGTTGATCGCCTCCGGCGTCACGTGCTGGGCGGCGATGGCCAGATCCCCTTCGTTCTCCCGATCCTCGTCGTCGCAGATGATCACCATCTTGCCCTGGCGCATGGCCTCGATGGCTTCCTCGATGGGAGCGAAGGGGCTGTTCTCGTCGGCCGAGTTCCTGCTCTTGTCTGTCGAGCTCTTGCTCTTCGGGCTCTTGCTCATCGCGCTCTTTCTGATGGGCCGCCGGGAACGGTCGGGGGCGGGCTTAAGAATCCTATGGGGACGGCGGGATCGCCGAGGCGGCAACGACCTGGGGCAACCGACGCCAAAACGCCGCCGATTACAGGCCACTCCGCAGTCTACCGCCGCCCCCATGGGGGGTCAACTCGCGTCCTCTCGAGCAGCCGACCTTGAACACTGGTAGATCTTGACCAACCCCAGAGGCGTCCAGAGCACTAGCAGAAAAAAGCCCGACGCGACGAGCACCATGAGCGCCGGTTCTTCGGCGAGAAACGGCCGGCCCAGTCGGTCGACTTGCTGTTCCGAAAGGACCCAGCCAAGAGCACGCCGAGCGCTCTGCCATAGAGCATTCTTCTGCCAGTTGATGGTCACCGGATCGGTGAAAGGGTAGTCCTCCAACGGATAGTCAGCGGCTAGAGTATTCCCCCAGCGAATCTCCTGCTCGATAACACCGGGGAGATGGTCCGCCAGATAGCCGAGGGACATCGGCTCGCCGTCTTCGTGCTCATAGACGATGCCGTAGAGCAGGTCGACGACCAAATCCCCCTGCTCGGTCTCGACCACGACCACGGCGTGGCGTGGCTCCCCAGCGGCGTTCCGCAGCACCAGCTTCTGAGCCTCGACGTCCAGATGATGCAGCAGGACGATGAACGCCCGACCTTTGTGAGCACACTCACCGCCGAGATCGAGAACCTGGGCGGCGGTCAGTCGCAAGGGACGGAAGATCGGCAGCAGGTGGTAGCCGTCTGGGCTGCCGGTGGGCAGGTCGGATACGAACCCCGCCAGGGCTCGAGCTTTCTCCGACGCCGGCGCCTGCCGATCCACAAGGCCTTCGGCGACCGCTGCCAATCGCTGAGAGTCCTGCCAGTACACCGCCAAGGAGACCGCGTTGAGCCCCAGCAGGAGCACCAACACCACCAGGAACGCCGAACGATACAGCCGATAAGGGCTGAGCCCGAATCGGTGTTGGGCATTGGTGGATGCGTCAGATGTGCCCATAGTCGGCGCCATGCTATCCGAAGGCCCCACCCTACCGGCAGGCCCAAAGCTCAGTGCCGACCGCCGTCAATCCACCACGATGCAGTTCGGTCTTCTGCGAGCTGTGAATGTTCTTCCCCATGGGGAATCAACCGGCGCTCAAGCTTCGGTAGTCCGCGGCCTCCACCTGGCTCATCTGACCGAAGTCGAAGCGGTAGATGCGGTCGGCGGCGTCGTAGTACTGGTCGTCGTGGCTGATCACCACCACCGCCTTGCCCCGGGCCCGCAGCTCCGGCAGCAGCTCACGGTAGAAGATCTGCTTGAACTGGGGATCCTGATCCGCCGCCCACTCGTCGAAGAGGTAGATGGGGCGATCCTCCAGATAGGCGGTGAGCAAGGCCAGCCGCTTGCGCTGCCCCTGGGAGAGATCGAGGGTCGAGAGCACCCCCTCCTCCACCTTCACCTTCTTCTCCAGGTGCAGCTCCGAGAGGTATTTGTGCGCCTGGGTGTCGAGATCCGGTCCCCCCAGCCCGAGCAGCGACTCGAAGAGGTAGAAGTCCGAGAACACCGCGGTGAAGAGCTGCCGGTAGCTGTCCCGGTCGGCGTCCGTCACCGGCCGGCCGTCCACCAGGATCTCACCACCGTCGGGCTCGTAGAGTCCGATGAGGGTCTTGGCCAGGGTGGTCTTGCCGCTGCCGTTGCCGCCCACCAGGAAGATCACCTCCCCGGGCTCCAGGCTCAAGCTCACGGGACCGACGCTGAAGCCTTCCTCGTCCTCGGATCCCTCGTAGTGATGCTCCACCCCCCGCAGCTCCAGGCGCTGGAAGGGAGCCTGCAGCTGCTTGTTGGTGCCCATGTCGTCGGGCAGCTCGCGCAGGGAGAAGCCCAGCTCCCGGATCTTGTTCATCGAGGTGTTGGCATTGGCCAGATCCGGCATGCGGTTGAGGATGAACTCCATGGGGGTGGTCAGGTAGAGCAGCACCAGGGTGAAGCCGGTGAGCACCTCCATGGGCACGGCCTGGTAGTTGGGAGCGATGAAGAGCAGCAGGCCGATGACGACGAAGAAGAGCACCTGCCCCCAGCTGGAGGCCAGCACGAAGATGGAAACCCCCATGACCTGGTGGTGCATATGCTTGTCGGCGGTCTTGTTGAGCCCTTCGGAGAGGAAGGTGTCCCGGCGGCCGCGGTGCAGCTTGAGCTCCTTGGTGCCCTTGGTCAGGGCCTCGAAGTGCTCGTACATGGTGTCCCAGGCCTCGCGGAAGAGGCGCACGTGGCCGAAGGCCTTGAGCAGCGGCAGATAGTAGGTGATGACGCCCACCACCATCACCACCAGCAGGGCCAGGAAGAGAGGCCAGGAGAGCCAGCCCAGGTAGCCCAGGGTTCCCGCCACCACCGCCAGATGCATGCACAACATGGGCACCACGATGACGGTGTCGCTGATGTTGGTGATGTCCTCGGTGAGCACCGCCATCAGGCGGGACGGCCCGAGCTTCTCCAGCTGGCGCAGGGGCACCCGCAGGATTTGCCGCGCCAGGCTCATGCGCAGCTCCACCACCGTGCGAGCTCCGATGCGCACCAACAACACCTGGGCCAGGACCCGGCTCACCGGCAGCGCGACGCACAGCCCCAGGAACGCCAGAGCCCAGCCCTCCCGGGCTTCCACCGGCGCGTTGATGGCTTTGTTGATCAGCGCCACCAGGCCGGCGTTGGCCAGACCGCTGACGACGCCGAAGAGCAGCGCCAGAGAGACCAAGGACCGAATGTACGGGATCCCCTTGGAGACCTCGATCAAAGAAGAAACGAATCGTATGACAGCTACCATAGCCTAAAGTCCTTCATCCAAGATTCTTGCCTGCCGTCCCGCGGGCTCGTGCCCGCTTCCGGCCTGGCGTTGAAATTCGCCGCCCCATCCCCTCGATCGCCCCGAGGCTGGCGTGGTTCGCATTCGGTCTACTCGTGGCGCATCTCCTGGAGCGGGTCCACTCTCGTCGCCCGGCGCGCCGGGACCAACGTCGCAATAGAAGCCACCGTCAGCAGAAGCACCGAAACCAGGACGAAAATGCCCACGTCCGTCGCTCCCACTCCGAAGAGCATGCTCTCCAAGGTGCGGGTCCACAGCCACGCCGCCACCAAACCAAAGACGACCCCCACCGCCGCAGCCCGCAGCCCACGGCCGATCATCAGCCGGAAGACGTCGGCGCGCTTGGCTCCCAACGCCATGCGAATGCCCACGTCCCGACGGCGCTGGTTGACCACGTAGGTCATGACGCTGTAAATCCCCACTCCCGCCAGCAACAGGCCGATGACGGCGAAGGCCACCACCATAGCCATGGAGAAGCGACGCTCGGACAGGGAGTCCGCCAGCCGCTGCTCCATGGTGCGCACGTCGCCGAAGGCCAGGTCGCTGTCCAGGGTGGTCAGCCGCTGCCGGGCGGCGGCGATGACCCCCGCCGGCGGCGTCTCGGTGCGCAGTACCAGATAGATCCCGCGCTGCACGCCCTGGGCGAAGGGGAAGTACATCTGAACCCGGGAGGAAGCTTCCAGACCTTCCTGCTTGACGTGGTCGACCATCCCCACCACCTCGATCCAGGGACCTTCCGGCCCCTCGATGGTCACCCGCTTGCCCACCGGGCTCTCGTCCGGCCAGAAGCGTTGCGCCAGGCTCTTGTCTACCACCGCCACCAGCGGCGCCTCGGCGTCGTCACTGGAACGGAACACCCGCCCATCGAGGAGCGCGATGCCCATGGCCTGGAAGTAGTCGCCGTGGATCCACGAGACCTGCCCTTCCGGCGGGATGTCCCCGGGATTGAACGGCTGCCCCTCCACCAGGAAGGAGTTGCTGAACGAGCTGCCGCTTAGAGGCAGCTGGGAGGTCACCCCCGCTTTCGCCACTCCCGGCAAGCCGTTCATTTCTTCACTCAGCCGTTCGACGAAGCTACGGACCTGAAAATCCTCCGGCAGCTGGCTCGTCGGCAGGCTGAGCTCCATGGAGAGCAGATCCCGCGGCTCGAAGCCCGGGGAAACCTCCTGCAGCCGCAGGAAGCTCTTGATCAACAGCCCGGAGCTGACCAGCAGCACCAGCACCAGCCCCACCTGCACCACCACCAACACGGTGCGCGAATCGACGACGCCGCTGTGGCCTTCGAAGCGCTCCGCCTTGAGGGTCTCGTTGAGATTGAGGCGGGAGAGCTGGAGGCTGGGCACGGCGCTGAGCAGCAGCGCCACCAGCGCCGACACCACCAGGGCGAAGAGCACCACCTGGCCGTCCAAGGAGAGCTCCGCCACCCGCGGCAGCTGTTCCGGATCGCTGAGCTTGATCAGCTGCAAAGCTCCGAAGGCCAGCAGCAGGCCCACCAGGCCACCAAGGCCGGAGAGGACGCTCATCTCGGTGAGGAATTGGCGGAAAATCCGCCAGCGATCAGCCCCCAGGGCGCTGCGCAGGGAGATCTCCCGCAGCCGGCTCTGGGTGCGCGCCAGGATCAGGTTGGAGACGTTGGCGCAGGCGATGAGCAACAGGAAGGCCACCGCCCCCAAAAGCACCCACAGCTTGGCTCCCACATCCCCCACCACCTGTTCGTGGAGCGGGATCAGGGCCATGCCCCAGCCGCTGTCCACGGGGTAGTTGTCGGGATATTGGCGCGCCAGCTGCTGCGCCACCAGGCTCGAAGCCTCCTGGGCCTGGCGTCGGCTGACGCCGTCCGCCAACCGTGCGACGACCTCGATATACCGGCCGCCCCGAGAGCCGAGATCGGCGGGGTCCACCACCAGGGGCATCCAGAGATCCGCCTCCTGATCGAAGAAGAAGCCGGCGGGCATCACCCCCACCACCGAATGGGGCTCGCCGTCGATGCTCAGGGTGTTCTCGAGAACGTTGGTGTCTCCGCCAAAGCGGCGCTGCCAGAACCCATAGCTGAGCACCACCGCCTGGGAGCGCCCTGGCGTTCCCTCCTCCGGCAGGAAGGTGCGGCCGCGCTCGGCCTCGACGCCCAGGACGCGGAAAAAGTCCGGGGTCACCAGATTCGCCGTCAGCTGCTGCGAGGTCTCACCACCGGTGACGGTGACGCTGCTGCCGGAGTAGTAGCCGGCGATGCCGTCGAAGACCTGCCGGTCGGCGTTGGCGCCGTCGAGCAAGTCCTGGTACTCGGGACCGGAGAAGTAATTGCGCTCCAGCCCCACCGCCAGGAATTGCGTCCAAACCGTCATCAGCCGATCCGGCTGCGCGTAGGGCAGCGGCTTGAGGACGACGCCGTTGACCACGCTGAACACCGCAGTGGTGGTTCCGATACCCAACACCAGGGAGACCAACACCGCCAGGGTAAAGCCCTTGCTCCTCCCCAGGGAGCGTAGACCGAATCGCAAATCTTGCAGCAAGCTTTCCATGCGCTCTCTCCTCAGGACTGTTGGAGAACAGCCCCTTCGATCATCGAAGGAATTGAAATCATCGCCTCGGCCCACCGGAATCGTCCCGCACGAAAGGACCGGCGCAAGGCAGCACAAGGGCAGGTCGACCGCATGATAGCGCACATATTCAAGCGCTTTTTCTCCACGAAAAGCGACCTCAAGAGTCCCCCTCCCGCAGACCGGAGCCCACTCGGCGACCTCCGGATTCTGCCTCGACCTGCTCGCGAGCCCGCTCCAAAGCGGCCGCCAAATGCTGCGCCAGCTCGCCGACGTTGGGCGGCCGGTACATGGAGGCGTGAGTGCCGGGGATGTGGTGCATGACCACCGGCTCCGGCGACAGCTCCTGCCATCCGAGGGTCGGGTCTACCGCGTAGCGGCGCGCCGTCTCCGACAGGTCCTCCAGGTATTGGGCGCTGTACTCGTCTGCTTTGAATAACGTAAGCGGCCCGGGGAAGAGTTTCGCCTCATAGAACAATGCCGCCCGCACGCGGGAGATATGACCGGCCATGAGGCGGCGGATCCAATCGAAGCCCACCTCCGGCGCGATCAATCGATACCCCTTGAGGAAGGCCAGCAGAGCGCGCAGCTGATCTTCCCGGGGCTGCTCCTCCAGCTCCTCGTGGGTGAGGGTCAGGGGAACCCCGTGCTCCTCCGCCAGCTCCCGGGTGAGACCGAGGATCTCGGCGGTGTAGTCGGCGTCGGTGAACTCCTCCTGACGCACCGGGCGGATGGTGTCCAGCAGCGCCACCAAGGCCACCTCCTCCCCCGCCGCCAGCAGCTGGCGGCCCATCTCGAAAGCCACGATGCCACCGAAGGAGCCGCCTCCCAGGTAGTAGGGGCCTTCCGGCTGCACCTCGCGAATCTGCTCGAGGTACTCCGCGGCGATCTCCTCGATGGTGGTCTCGTACTCTTCGCCGTGGGCCAGCAGCGGCGCCCGGACGCCGAAGAACGGCTGCTCCGGTCCCAGCGCCCGGCTGAGGTCGAGATAGCCCAGGACGTCGCCGCCGATGGGATGGATGCAGAAGAAGATCGGGCGATCCCCCCGCGGCTCGAGGGCCACCACCGTCTCCTCGGCGGCGTAATCCGCTCCCCGCCGCAGGCTCGCCGCCAGCTCCCGCACCGTGGGATGCCGGAAGAGCGCCGCCAGCGGCACCTCGCGCTGGAAGGTCTCCCGCACCCGCGCCATCAGCCGCACCGCCAACAGCGAATGACCGCCGAGGTCGAAGAAGTCCTGGGTCACCCCCAGGGGCTCGCGGCCGAAGAGGTCCTCCCAGATGCGCAGCATGCGCAGCTCCCAGGTATCCGCCGGGGGCAAGATCTCGCCGGCGGCCTGCCCCGCCTGATCCGGCGCCGGCAGAGCCTTGCGGTCGATCTTGCCGTTGGGGGTCAGGGGCAGCTCATCGAGGAAGACGACGGCGGAAGGGACCATGAAGTCCGGCAGGGCCTGGCGCAGGAAGGCGCGCAGATCCGCCACCGCCGGCGGCTCGTCGCCACAGACCACGTAGGCCGCCAGAGCGTCCGCTGAAGGGCCGTCCGCTGAAGGGCCGTCCGCTGAGGCAGCACCACCGGCCACCGCGAAGGCCCGGACCACGGCCCGCTCCACCGCCGGATGCTTCTCCAACGCCGCTTCCACTTCCCCCAGCTCGATGCGGTGACCACGGACCTTGACCTGGTGGTCGCGCCGCCCCAGGTATTCGAGGCGTCCGTCGGCTCTCCAGCGGGCCAGGTCGCCGGTGCGGTAGAGGCGTCCACCCTCCTGCCACGCCGCCAGGAAGTCGGGAACAAAGGCCGCGGCGGTGCGGGCCGGATCCCGGTAGTAGCCCCGGGCGAGGCCGGCACCGCCGATGAGCAGCTCGCCGGGCACCCCCGCCGGCACCGGCTGGCCACCGGCACCGACGATCACGATGTGGGTGTTGCGCAGGGGCCGGCCGAGGGTGATGGAAGGCCGGGGCCCTGGCTCCAGCCGATCCACCGACGACCATACGGTGGTCTCCGTGGGCCCGTAGAGATTCCACACCGCCGCCGTCCGCGGCACCAGCTCCGCCGCCAGCGCCGGCGGCAAGGCCTCGCCGCCGCACAGCGCTCTCAAGCCCTCTCGGCCGGACCATCCGGCGTCCACCAGCAGCCGCCAGGTGGCAGGCGTCGCCTGCATCACGGTGATCTCGGCCGCGTCGAGGCGGCGGGCCAGGGCCGTTCCGTCGGCGGTCTCCTGGCGCTCCGCCAGCACGACCCGTGCCCCCACCAGCAGCGGCAGGTAAAGCTCCAGGGCGGCGATGTCGAAGGACAGGGAGGTCACCGCCAGCAGCCGGTCGGAGGCTGTCAGCCCGGGCCGCCGGGCCATGGATGCCAGGAAGTTGGCGAGGGCCCCATGGCTTACCGCCACCCCCTTGGGCCGGCCGGTGGAGCCGGAAGTGTAGAGCACGTAGGCCAGCTCCTGGGAAGCGGCGGACGGCTCCTCGGCTTCCCCCCTCGTTCCTCCCTCGCCGGCTGCTCCAGGCTCTGCTCCGGAGTCTGCTCCGGAGTCCCGGGCGAATTCTTCCTCCCCCACCAGCACCCTCAACGGCGCGTCGGCGGAGCTCGCCAGCAGCCGGTCCAGCCCCTGGTCGCCGGCGGCGGCGATCAAGGCCGCGGGGCTGCCATTCTCCAGAATCCAGGCCAGTCGTGCCGTCGGATAGTCGGGATCGAGAGGCACGTAGGCGGCGCCGGCGTACCAGGTGCCCAGGAGCGCCGCCAGCATCCACGGCGAGGAGGAGAGGTGGATCCCCACCAGCGGCTCCCCACCGGCGTCCGCCGCCGCGAGCTGATGCCGCAGCCGCCGCGCCACCCACAGAGCCCGGCGGTGGAGCTCGCCGTAGCTCCAGATCTCGTCGCCGAAGCAGACCGCCGGCGCCTCGGGCTGCTGCTGCGCCCGGCGGGCGATGGCCACCGGCACCGACAGCAGCTCCTCGTCTCCACTCTTCTCTTCCTTGGGGCCCTGGGCCCATTCCACGCACAGCTGATGGTGCTCCGCCGCCGTCACCAGCGACCAGCGGGAGAGCGGAGGCTGCCGACCTTCCACCAGGCCGCCCAAGAGCCGGCGATAGTGGCCCAGAGCACGGCGGGCGGTGCAGGGGTCGAAGAGGTCGGTGTTGTACTCCAGGGTCACCGCCATGCCCTTCCCGGTATCGGTGAGCGCCAGGCTCCAATCGAATTGCGCCCGGGACGCGTCGAGCCCCAGGGGCAGCACCTCCAGACCGTCCATGACCGGCAATTCCAGCGGCTGGTTGTGGAGGGTGAAGAGCACCTGGAAGAGCGGCGAGCGGCTGAGGTCCCGCTGAGGGTCCACCGCCTCCACCAACCGCTCGAAGGGCAGGTGGGAATGGGTCCAGGCGCCCAGGCAGGTCTCCTGGACCCGCTCCAGCAGCTGATCGAAGTCCGGATCGCCGCCGAAGTCCGTGCGCAGCACCAGGGTGTTGGCCACCAATCCCACCAGGCCCTCCAACTCCTCCCGGTCGCGGTTGGCGCTGGGGGTTCCGACGGCGATGTCGGAGCTGCCAGAGTAGCGTGCCAGCTGGGCCTGGAAGACCGCCAGCAACAGCATGAAGGGAGTCGCCCCCCGCGCCGCCGCCAGCTCCTCCAAGGCCTCGGTCCACGACGCCGGCAGCATCAGCCCGCAGGCGGCACCGGCAGAGGTCTGCATCGCCGGCCGTGGGCGGTCCTGGGGCAGGGCCAGAGGCGCCGGGGGATCGCCCAACCGGCCGCGCCAATAGGCCAGCTGCTCTTCCTCCGCTCCGCCTTCCAGCCAGCGCCGCTGCCAGAGGGTGAAGTCTCCATATTGCACCGCCGGAGGCTCGAGCTCGGGCTGCTCGCCGGCGCGGTACGCGTTGTAGAGAGCCGCCAGCTCCCGCAGCAGCAGCCCGGTGGACCAGCCGTCGGAGACGATGTGGTGGACGGTGATCATCAGCACCACCTCGTCCGGCGCCGTGCGCACCAGCCGCACCCGCAGCGGCGGAGCCGCTTCCAGGTCGAAGGCAAAGGCCACCTCCTTGGCCACTTCCTGCGCTACCTCTCTGGCCACCGCGACCCGCAGCGACTCGCTCCCATCGCGCTGGGAGACTTCACTGAGGTCGCTGTGCTCCAGGCTCACCGCATACGGCGGCAACACCACCTGCACCGGTTCACCGCCCCACTGCTCACCGGCCCGCTCCTCGAAGCGCGTGCGCAGGGCCTCGTGGCGCTGCACCAGGGCGCTCAGGGCCTGTTCCAGGGCCGCTTCGTCGAGGTCGCCCCGCAGCCTCGCCGCCATCGGCAGGTTGTAGGCGGCGTTGCCGGGGTCCAGCCGGTCCAGGAACCATAGCCGCTGCTGAGCGTAGGACAGCGGCAGCACATCCCCGCGCTGCGGATCCACCACCAGCGGCGGCGCCGCGGTGGACGCGGGGCTGTCGTCCAGGTACGCCGCCAGACCACCCAGGGTGGGCTCTTCGAACAGGCCCCGCAGCGAGACCTCGGCACCGAAGACGCGGCGAATGCGCGACACCAGCTGGGTGGCCAACAGGGAGTGGCCGCCGATCTCGAAGAAGCTGTCGTGGACGCTCAGCCGCTCGATCTCCAAGAGCTCGCGCCAGAGATCCGCCAACCGCTTTTCGGTCTCCGTGGCGGGGGCCTGGAAGGGCCTGCGGCGGCGCTTGTCCACCGCCTCCGGCGCCGGCAGGGCGGAGCGGTCGAGCTTGCCGCTGGGTAACCGCGGCAGCTCCGGAAGCTGCACCAGGGCCGCCGGCAGCATGTACTCCGGCAGCCTGGACGCCAGATGTTCTCGCAGCACCGGCTCCAGCTCGGCCTCCTCCGTGACCGCTTCCAGGGGGGATTCCGAGGCACTGCCGGAAGCCACCAACGGCGCGGCGGCATCCGCCGTCGCCGGGCGTCCGCGCTCCCCATGCACCGCCCACAGGTTGTACATGCCGGTGCCCCGCAGCCAGTCGTCCTGCTCCACCACACATCGGAATCCGTGGTCTTCCAGCAGGCTCTGCACTTTCTCCAAGCGGCCGTCGAGATCGTGGACCTCCACCACCATCTGCCGGATCTTGCCCCAATCCTCCTCGTCGAGGCCTTGGAGCACTTCCAGCTCGGCCTTCTCGGCATCCAGCTTGAGCAGATCGACGCGCTCCAGGTCGTGCTCCCGGAGGAGCTTCGAGAGGGTGGTGACGGGAGCGGTGAAACGCTCTTCCTGAAAGCGCTCCGCCAGCAGCTCGTCGGACTCCCGGGCTGCGGCGGGATCGATGTTGGCGAGCACCGCCCGAGTCACCTCGGCGTCCTCGTCGGGATCAGCGTAAAGACCGGACATGGTGCTCCAGTGCGGATAGAAGACCATCTCCATCGAGCCCTCCTGCGCGCCCACGGCGACGCAGCGGGTGGCGGCGTCGATACCGTAGCGCCGGAGGTTGGTATGTAGGCGGCGGAAGACCGCCGGCACCGGCTCCAGCGCCAGCAGGCGGAAGCTCTCCAGGCGGTGACGCAGATAGAGGCCGAAGAAGCCCACGTTGGCCCCCACGTCCACCACCTGATCCCCCTCCTCCAGGGTCACGCCGTGGCGCAGGTACGCCTCGTCCTCGAAGATCTCCCGATACAGCACGTCGGTTTCGGCGGGATTGTTCACCGCCACCTCGAGACCGTTGGGAAGGCGGTAGAGCTCTTCCTCTCCGGCGGCGACCAAGTAGGCCACCAGCCGCAGGTCGCCGGGGCGGTCCTCCCGCGCCAGCACCACCGCCTCCCGCACCCGCGGATGCTCGTTGAGCCGCGCCTCGATCTCTCCCAACTCGATGCGAAAACCCCGCAGCTTGATCTGCTGGTCTCGGCGCCCGCGGTATTCGACGGCGCCGTCGGCTCGCAGCCGGGCAAGGTCGCCGGAGCGATACAGCCGGCCCCCGGAGCGGCCGTGGAGCTCGGCGAAGGGGTCCGGTACGAAGCTCGCGGCGGTGAGGGCGGGGCGCCCCAGGTAGCCCCGGGCGAGACCGGCACCACCGATGTGCAGCTCCCCTTCGAGGCCCTCCGGGACCGGCTCGCCGTCGGCACCCAAGACGTAGACCTGGACGTTGGCCAGGGGGCGCCCGATGGCCACGGTGCCGGGCTGGCGATCCGCCGGGCAGGGCTGCCAGGTGGCGTCGATGGACGCCTCCGTGGGGCCGTAGAGATTGTGCAACTCGGCGTCCAGCCGGCGGTGGAAGGTGCGGCAAAGCTCCTCGTCGAGGCGCTCGCCACCGCAGAAGACCCGCCGCAGGGAGGACAAGGATTCCACCCCCTCCTCCGCCAAGAAGACCTGGAGCATGGAGGGCACCAGCTGCAGGACGGTGATCTGCTCCTCGGCCACGGTGCGCACCAGATAGGCCGGATCCCCATGAGCTCCGGGAGCCGCCAGCACCAGCCGGGCACCGGTCCAGAGGGGCAAGAAGAGCTCCCAGATGGAAGCATCGAAAACGTAGGGAGTCTTTTGCAGCAATCGGTCCGAGGGCTCCAGGGGCAACTGGTGCTGCATCCAGGCCAGGCGGTTGCAGATCGCCCCGTGGCTCACCACCACGCCCTTGGGGCGACCGGTGGAACCGGAGGTGAAGATGGCGTAGGCGGCGTTCTCGGAGGAGATCTCTAGATCCAGAGGAGCGTCGTCGAGGCTCGCCAAGGATGAACCCGCGACTTCCAGCGAGCCCACTGCCTCAGCAGAGAACGCCAACGGGAGCGTCTCGACGCCTTCGAAGCGGGGCCTCTCCCCCTCGTCCCCGGCGTCGCAGAGCAGCAGCCTGGCACCGGACTCCGTCAGGGCGGCGGCGGAGCGTTCCGCCGGCGCCGCGGGATCCAGGGGCACGTAGTAACCACCGGCCTTGAGCACCGCCAGCACCGCCACCGGCAGCAACCGGGAGCGCTCCAGGCTCAGCCCCACCGCCACCTCGGGGCCGACTCCCCGATCCTTCAGATAGCGCGCCAGACGATTAGCCCAGGACTCCAGCTGAGCAAACGTGAGAGCCCCTCCCCCGTCTTGCGCCAGCACCACCGCCGGAGCGTCGGGGGTGCGGCCGACCTGGGCCTCGAAGGGCTGGTGCAGGGTGTGGTGGACTGCCCCGTCCCAGAAAGCCCCCAGGTCCACGTCGGTGCTGTTCTTCTCCACCAGCACCCGCCGGCGAGCCGCCGCGGAGAGCAGCGGCAGCTCACCGAGGGGCCGCCGAGACCAGGCCTCGGGATCCTCCGCCACCGCCTCCAGCCCGCCGCGGAGCTGCTCGAGAAGGCGCTCCGCCGCGGCTTCGGGAAAGCATCGGGAGTCGTAGCCCAGGACCAGCTCCAGCTCCCCCCCAGCCTGCCGATGAGCCTCCAGCAGCAGCAGGAATCTCTCGTTCCAGCCCCGCGCAGACGACAGCCGCAGCTGGGCTCCGCCACCGGCGTCATGGACCGGTGGGACGTCCTGGTAGCGGAAGGCGAGGCGCGGGTAGGCCTCGCCGGCCTGCTGCCCCTCGGCGCCGGCCTGCTGCCAGTCGAAGAAATGCTGAGCCTCCGCCGCCAGGTCTCGATTGGCGGCCATCTGCCCCACCGGCTCTCCCAAAACCTGGTCCGGAGCGACGTCGCAGCGCAGGGGAAGGAAACGCTCCAGCGGCCCCGGAGTGCCTTCCAGCTCCTCGTAGTCGCGGCCGGTGAAGCGGGCGCTCACCACCACCTCCTCGCGGCCGCCCCAACGCCCCCCCACCGCCGCCCACACCGCCAGCAGGGCGGTCTCGAGATCCTCCTCCCGGGACAGCCGGGCGATCCCCGCCGCCGTCTCCGCAGCCAGGGTCGCGGTGACCGAGCGGGGCTCAAAGGAAGCGGCCCCGGACTCGCCGGCGGGCGCCTCCTGGGCCAGGGGCAGGTCGAGCTGGTTGAGGCTGGTGGCCACCGGCAGGCGATGCCACTCCTTGCGATCGTCCTCCGTATCCTCCGAGGTCAGCAGCTCGTTCTGCCACGCCGCCAGGTCGGCGTATTGCACCGCCTCGTCGGCCTCTCCTTCCGCCTCTCCGGAACGCATTGCCGCCAAGGCCTGCGCCAGCTCCGCCACCAGCACTTCCGCGCCGGCGGCGTCGAGGGTCAGGGGAGAGGCCACCAGGAGCAGCTCGCCTTCGGTCTTCTCACCCTCTAGCGGAGGGCTCCAGCGGGCTGCCAGTGCCGGCAGCGAGGCGGGCTCCCCCACCGCCGCCGCCACCTCGTCGTCGGTGGCCTCCGCCGGCAGCCAGACCACCGCCTCGGGCTCGTCCCCCGCTGAGTCCTCCACCGTCTGCAGCGGCAGCTCCATCCCCGGCACCGGAGCGAAGGTGGTGCGCAGGATCTCGTGGCGCTGCACTACCGCCTCCAGGGCCCGCCGCAGCTCCGTCGCCGTTACCTCTCCCCGCACCGCCACCCGGCAGCGCAGCCCAAGGGCCTCCGCGCTCTCGCCGCGCAGCCGCCATAGCCGCCGCTGCTGGGGCGCCAGCTCGAATCCTTCTAGGTTCCCGGTGCTCAACGCTCTAACTCCTCCCGCACATTCCGCCGCTCCACATCTCCCCTACTCCACATGTCTCTAGCCTCACGCACTGCGCAGACTCTTCAGCAGCTTGCTCCGCAGGTCCGCCTTGCGCTCCTTGCGCTGGCCCCGCTGCCCCCGCTCGGTGCTCTGGCGATACCAGCGTCGCAGCTCCGCGAGCCGCACCTCCGGCTCCGCCACGACCTTCTCCACCAGCTCCCGGAATCGGTCGATCCACCCTTCGACGGTGGCGCCGTCAAAGAGATCGGTCTTGTATTGGAAGGCACCGGCGATGGTGGGCTCGACCCGGCCGACGATGAGGTTGAGGTCGTAGGGCGAGCGCTGCACCTCCGCCTCCACCGGAACGAAGGTCAGCCCCTCGAAGGTCACCGCCTCCCGGGGCACGTTGTCGAAGGTGAAGGTGGCCTGGAAGAGGGTGTTGTGGGCCAGGGAGCGCTCCACCCCCAACTCCTCCACCAACTTGTCGAAGGGTAGGTCCTGGTGGCTGGCGGCGCCCAGGGTCAGCTGTCGGGTCTGCTCCAGCACTCGGCGGAAGCTCAGCTCCTCGCCGAAACGGCCGCGCAGCACCAGGAGGTTGGCGAAGAAACCGATGAGCCCCTCCGTCTCCACCGCCGTGCGCCCCGCCACCGGCGTGCCCACCAGCACGTCCGGCTGCCCGGAGGCGAGGTGGAGGAGCACCTGGTAGGCCGCCAGCAGGGCCATGAAATGAGTCACCTCCGACTCCCGGGCCAGCTGCCGGAAACCGCGGGAGAGATCTTCGGAGAGCTCGAAGGAGCGCGTCGCGCCGGCAAAGCGCTGTACCTCCGGCCGCGGCCGGTCGGTGGGCAGCTCGAGGAGGGTAGGAGCCCCCGCCAGCTGTCGCCGCCAATAGCTCAGCTGGCGCTCCAAAGCCTCCCCCTGAAGCCAGCTGCGCTGCCACACCGCGAAGTCCGCGTATTGCACCGGCAGCGGCCGCAGGCGCGGCCGGCGCTGCGCCACCCGAGCGGCGTAGAGCTCCCCCACCTCCCGCACCAGGACCGCCACCGACCAACCGTCGCTGATGATGTGATGCATGGTGAAGAGGATGGCGTGGCGCTGGTCGTCCAGCCGCACCAGGATCGCCCGCATCAGCGGCCCCGCCTCGAGATCGAAGGGGCGGATGGCTTCGCGCTCCGCCAGCTGCCGTAGGTGGATTTCCCAGACGCTCTCGGGGAGCGCTTCCAGGCTGACCACCGGCAGATCCATGAGGGGCTCCGGCGCGATGTGCTGGCGGGGCTTGCCGTCCTCCTCCGGGAAGGTGGTGCGCAACACCTCGTGGCGCTGCTGCAGCTGCCGCAGGCTCGCCGCCAGCGCCGCCACGTCCAGGGGCCCCTCCAGCCGCAGCGCCTCGGGAAGGCTGTAGGCGGTGCTGTCCTCCTCCAGCTGCTCGAAGAACCACAGCCGCTGCTGGGCGAAGGAGAGGGGGAGCTCCCCGTCCCGGGAGACCGGTTCCAGCGGCGGCGGCACCAGGCCGCTGCCCTCACTGCGCTGCTCTCGCACCCGCCGCGCCATGGCCGCCGGGGTCGGCGTCTCGAAGAGCTGGCGCAGGGAGATCTCGATGCCGAAGAGGGCGCGCAGCCGCGACACCGCCTGGGTGGCCAGCAGCGAGTGGCCGCCGAGCTCGAAGAAGTCACCGCCGGCGCCCACCGCCTCGCGCCCTAGAACCTCCGCCCACACCCCCGCCACCAACTCGGTCTCCGAGTCCTGGGCGGCACCGCCGGTGGGGCCCGCCTCGGCCACCAGGTCTTCCGGCTCCGGCAGGGCTTTGCGGTCGATCTTGCCGCTGGTGTTGAGGGGCATGGCCGGCAGCAGCATCATCGCCGCCGGCACCATGTACCCCGGCAGCCGGCCGCGGATGAAGTCCCGCAGCTCGTCGGAGCTCGGCGCGCGCCCGGGGCGGGGGACGGCGTAGGCCACCAGCTGGTCACCGCCGGCGCCCAGATCCCGCACCACCACCACCGCTTCCGCCACCGCAGGATGCCCCAGCAGCACCGACTCCACCTCCCCCAACTCGATGCGATGACCGCGCACCTTCACCTGATGATCCCGCCGGCCGAGGAATTCGAAGCGGCCGTCGGGCAAGGCCCGCACCAGGTCGCCGGTTCGGTACATGCGGGCTCCGGCGCGGGGATAGAAGGGATCCGGCACAAAGGCGGTGGCGGTGCGGCGGGGATCGTCGAGGTAGCCGCGGCCCACCCCTTCACCACCGGCGCACAGCTCCCCCACCACCCCCGCCGGCAGCGGCCGCTGGTGGGCGTCGAGGAGGTACAGGCCGGTGTTGGCGATGACCCGCCCCAGGGTTGGGGTAGGAGTCGATGCCGATGCCGATGCGCCGGCCCGCAGCACCGCATGGGTGACGTCGTCGGAGCATTCGGTGGGGCCGTAGGCGTTGACCATCGGGATCGCCGGGAAGCGTTCCAGCCATTCCCGGCAGAGCTCGTCGGAGAGGGCTTCACCGGTGGACAGCAGCCACCGCAGCTTGGGTAGGGTGGCGTCTTGGGCCACGGCCTGCTGCAGCAACACCCGCAGCAGCGACGGCACGGTCTCGAAGATATTCACCCGCCGCTCCTGCAGCGCCGCCAGCAAGCGCTCGGCGTCGTGGGCCACCTCGTCGGGGAAGATCTCCACCCGGCCGCCGACGGCCAGCGGTGCGAGGAATTGCCAAACCGAAATGTCGAAGCATTGGGAGGCGGTCTGGGCCACCGTGTCGTCTTCGCTCAGCGCCAGATCCTCGACCTTGGCCAGCAGGTGGTTGAGCATCCCGCGGTGCTCCACCATCACCCCCTTGGGCACGCCGGTGGAGCCGGAGGTGAAGATCACGTAGGCCAGATCCGACGGCACGGGAGCCCGCAGCGGGTGCTCCTCGGCTCCCTCCCGGGTCAGGGCTTCGACGGTAGTGCGCTCCGGCGGGGCGGTGCCGGCCTCCTGGGAGAATTCTTCCAAGGCTTGCCCCAAGACCGGCTCCAGCTCCGCCACTGCCACCGCCACCGCGGCGCCGCTACGCTCCAGGATCCGCGCCAGCCGTGCCGGCGGATGATGGGGATCCAGCGGCAGGTAGGCGCCGCCGGCCCGCAACACACCGAGGATGGCGTTGAGCAGCCCCAGGCCACGCTCTCCCAGCAACGCCACCACCGTTCCCGGCCCCACTCCCCGGGCCGCCAGGGCCTGGGCCACCGCCCGGCTCTCCCGCTCCAGCCGGGAGTAGGTCCAGCGCTCCTCGCCGCACACCGCCGCCAGAGCCCGGGAGCGGCGCTCCGCAGCCTCGGCGAAGAGGTCCAGGAAGGTGCGCTGATCCAGATCCCAAGCGCGGTGAGTGTCGTTCCACTCCACCAGTTGCTGGTGGCGGGCGACGGCGGGAACCAGGGGCAGATCGAAGATTCGCTGCTCCGGATCCCGGGCCAAAGCCTCCAGCAAAGCCCGGTAGCCGTCGAGCCAGCGGAGCGCCGTGGTGCGGTGGAAGAGGTCGGTGTTGAGCTCGCACTCCACCAGGATGTCCCGGCCCGAGTCCAGCACGTTGAAGCCGAACTCGAAGCGAGCCGCCCGGGGCGGATTGTTGATCACCTCCACGTCGAGGCCCTCGAGGGGCGTCGAGCCGACGTTGTCCATGTTGAAGGAGGCGGCGTAGAGCACCGGCCGGCTGCGGTCTTGATGCAGCAGTCCGAGCTGCTGGACCAGGTCGCCGAAGGAGTAGCGCTGGTGCTGATAGCCCTCCATCACCTGCCGCTTGGTGACGCCCAGGAGCTCGCGAAAGGTGGGGTTCCCCGAGAGCCTGCTGCGCAGCGGCAACGGGTTCACGGCGAAGCCCACCAACGCCTTGGCGTCGATGCTCAACTTGTCCACGGCGTCCACCCCCAGCACCAGGTCCCGCTGCCCGGTGAGGCGATGGAGCAGCACCTTGAAGGCGGTGAGCAGCACCATGTAGAGGGTCGAGCCGGTGGCGATGCCGGCGGCCTTGACGGCGGCGTAGAGCTCGGCGTCCAGGGGATATCGCAGGCGGTCGCCGTGGAAGGTCTGCACCGGCGGCCGGGGATGGTCCGTGGGCAGCTCCAGGGACGGCACGCCGTCGGCGAATTGCTCCAGCCAATAGGCCTGAGCCTTCTCCCGGGCCGCCTCGCCCCCCTGCTCCTCGACCTTCTGGAGGAAGTCCCGGAAGGGCTGGGGCTGAGGCAGATTCGGCTCACCGCCGGCGAAGAAGGCCGAGTAGGCGGCCCCCAGCTCCCGCAGCACGACGCCGAAGGAATGACCGTCGATGACGATGTGATGGGTGGTGAAGACCATCACGTGATAGTCGGCGCTGAGCCGCGCCACCTGAGCCCGCACCAGGGGTCCCGCCTCGAGGTCGAAGGTCTCCAGCGCCTGTTCTTCCAGGAAGCGCCGGAGGCGTTGCTGCCGCTGCTCCTCCGGCAGCGCCGAAAGATCCATCAGCGGCAGCTCGATGGTCAAGGACGGCGCGATGCGCTGGTGTCGGCCGTCGGCGTCGAAGGTCGACCGCAGCGACTCGTGGCGGTCCACCACCCGCTGGAGAGCCCGCCCCATGGCCCGCAGCTGGAACGGACCGTGGAGATGGAAGGCCACCGACTCGTTGTAGGCGCGGCTGGCGTCCTCTCCCATCTGAGCCAGCACCCACAGGCCCCGCTGGCCGGATGCCATGGGGGCCTGCATCGGAGCCTCAGGCTGGGCCGGAACGGAGACTTTCACCGCGCCGCCGGGCTCGGAGCCGGCCCCAGACTTGTCCCCGGAGTAATACTGACGCAGCCGATTCAGCGGCTCCATCCCCGCCAGGGCCACCTCTCCGCCGACTCCGAAGTCCACGAAGCAGGCGATCTCGTCGACACCGGCCTCCATCAGCTCTTCCACCAGCGGCCGGCAGGATTCGGGGCTGCCGATGAGGGTGCTGGTGTGCATCAGCCGGCGGGTGGTGGCGTCGAGATAGCTCGCCACCCCGCGCTCGGAGAGCCCCTCCAGCTCGACCTTGCGGCCCTCGCTGCGGGCGTGGCGGCGCACCAGGTTGAAGGAGGACGAGAGATAGTTGCGGAAGGCCTCGAAGGCCGCGTCCCGGGCCGTGTCGGCGTCGTCCCCCACCAGGGTGTGGAGGAGCACCGTGACGGTGCCGGAGGCGGGGTCGAAGCCATGCTCGGCGAGAGCCTGGCGATAGACGGCGATGCGCTGGCGCAGCTCCGGCAGCGGCTGGCCCAGCAGATTGGTCAGCACCCCGACGCCGATGGAAGCGGCGCGGCGGAAGGTGTCCTCGCTGGTGGCGGTGAGCCACAGGGGAATGTCCGGGCGGCTGGGCAGCGGATGCAGCCGCACGTCCAGCTCGCCGCCGCCGCCGCGCACCCGCACCGCCTCCCCCCGCCACAGGGCGCGCACCGTCTCGATGCCGTCCATCATCAGCTGGTGGCGCTGATCGTAGGCGTCGGGGTTGAAGACGAAGTCGTTGTGATGCCAGCCGGAGGCGACGGAAACTCCCACTCGGCCCGCCGCCAGGTTGTCCAGCACCGCCCACTCTTCCGCCACCCGCACCGGATGATGCAGCGGCAGCACCACGCTGCCGGCGCGGATCTGGATGTGCTGGGTCTCCCGCGCCAGCGCCGCCCCCACCACCGACGGGTTGGGAGAAAAACCACCGACGGCGTCGAAGTGACGCTCCGGCAGCAGCAGGGCGCTGAAGCCGTGGGCGTCGGCGAAGCGGGCGGAGCGCAGGATGAGGTCGTATTTGTCGGCGTCGTACTCCGGCGGGTAGTAGCCGAAATAGTAGAGACCGAAGTCCATGGCCTTGGCTCCGGAGCCAACTCCGGAGCCAGCCCCAGCCGAGCTCGACGCTGAGCTCGACACCGAGGTCGATGCCGACGAGGCCATGGCCGGCGCCGCCGGCGAGGCCGTGACGGTACTCTCGGCGGAGCTTCTAGTGGAGGTCGAGGCCTTGCGCCCTCCCGAGCCACCGCCGGAGCCGTCGGGATCTTCCGGGTCCTCGGGCCACAAGCCGCCCTCCCGCATGCCCTCGACGGTGCGCCGCACGCCCTGCAGGATCTTCTCCTCGTCCTCCGCCGTGTGGGCGGTGGAGAGGAAGCAATTGCCGGTCTCGGCGGTGTAGAAGATGCCGTTGTGCACCAGGTGCTGGGTGAAGATCTCGGTGAATTGCAGCTGCGGATCGAAGACGAAGCGGAAGAGAGGGCCGTAGCGCACCGTGTGCACCGGCACCCGATGCTCCTGGAAATACGCGTCGAGGCGCCCGGTGAGGGCCTCCACCCGCTGGTTGAGGCGGGTTTGCAGCTCCGGCCCCTGCTCCTTCATGCGCTCCATGGTGGCCTTCAGCGCCGCCATGGTGAGGGGATGTTTGAAGAAGGCGCCGGAGAAGAGAATCTTCTGGGAGCGCGGGTAGGAATCGTCCCCGAAGCTCCACGGTCCGCCGTCGAAGACGTCCATCACCGGCGCCTTGCCGGCGATGACCCCGATGGGCAGACCGCCGGCCACCAGCTTGCCGTAGGTGGCCAGATCCGCCTGCACGCCGAACCACTCCTGGGCGCCGCCCTGGGCGACCCGGAAGCCGGTGACCATCTCGTCGAAGATCAGCAGCACCCCGGTCTCCTCGGTGATGCGCCGCAGCTCGCGGAGGAATTTCGCCGGCTGCAGATCCGGCCGCCGGCTGGGCACCGGCTCCACCATCACCGCCGCCAACTCGTCGGCATGGCGCCGGATGATCTCCAGGGACGCCGGATCGTCGTACTCCAGCACCATCACGTCCTGCACCGCTCCCGGCGCCACGCCGGACGCCACCGGCGCCGAGATCAGCTGACCGTCGCGCTCGATGGAGCGCACCAGGGTGCCGTCGGCCCAGCCGTGGTAGCAGCCGTTGAAGATGACAATCTTGTCCCGCCGGCGGTAGACCCGCGCCGCCCGCATGGCCCCCATCACCGACTCGGTGCCGGAGTTGCAGAACATGGCGCGGTCGAGGCCGGTGAGCTCGCAGACCAGCTGAGAAACCTCGCCGGCGAGGTCCGACTGCGGCCCCAGGGCGATGTTCTTGTCCAGCTGGGCGCGCAGGGCGTCGACGATGAAGTCCGGGGAGTGGCCGAAGTAGTGCAGGCCGAAGCCCAGGGAGACGTCCACGTACTCGTTGCCGTCCACGTCCCAGATCTTCGAGCCCTTGGCCCGATCCCCGAGGATGGGGTAGACGATCTCCTTCCACAGCCGCCGGAAACCGATGGTGCCGCGGCTGTCGGCGAGGGTGGCGCGGTGCTCCTGGGTCCGCCGCTTGGATTCCGCCGTACGCCGGCTGTAGTCCTGCATGAAGCCGCGCAGATAGCTCGCCTGGCGATCCGTCAGCCCGTCGGTGGAGCCGAGGACGATGGGCTGGTAGGGCCCGTAAGCCTTGGGCTCGTCGTCCTCGGCGGAGCTGCCGGCGGTGGAGGCCCGCGGCGGGGACGGCGGCGGGTTCTTGGTGCTTTGCGGGCTCGCCACGCTCACCGGCGGTGCTTGGGGTGTCGGAGGTGTCGGAAGTGCCGGGGACGCGGACACCGGCGGCACGGCGGCTGCGGGGCTTGCCGGGGCCGGGCTGGCTGAAGCCGTGCCGCCGCGCAGCATCTCCAGCTGCTGTTGCATCAGCCACAGCTGCTGCTGCACCAGCGCTTCCACCCCCGAGCCGGAGGCGGCGGGGGCCGGGAGGCTCGGCGCGGGAGCGGTGGGAGGCTGTTGCACCGGTGTCGCCATCGGCGGCGCGGCGGCTGCCGGAGCGGGCGCGGGCTGCGCCGGAGCTGCCGGCCCAGCAACAGCCGGAGGAGAGGCCGCCGCCGGTGCCGCCGCTGCGGCTTGCGGCGCCGGAGCCGCCGGCGCCGGGGAGGGCAGGGCGTCCGCCGGCATCTCCTCGTCGAGATAGCTCACCAGCAGCTCCAGGGTGTTGACCTCTTCGAAGAGCTGCACCACCGACATGGTGACGCCGAAGCTCTTCTCAATGTCCTCGGTGGCGCGGATCAGCATCAGCGAGTCCAGGCCCACCTCGAGGAAATTCGCCTGCAGATCCACCTGCTGCGGCTCCAGCCCGGTGAGCTCCTGCACCAGCTCCAAGAGCACCGGCAGGATGCGTTCACGGCGCGCGGGGGCGGCTTGATCGGTCGTCGCTTCGTCGGGCATAACGGTCTCCAAGTGAGCGGCCGGCGTCGGGCCTTCGACCCAATGACGCCGACGTTCGAAGGGATAGGTGGGCAGCGGCAGCCGATGGCGCCGCTGGCCCTGGTAGACCCCGGTCCAGGCCACCGGAGCACCGGCGGCCCACAGCTGGCCGAGGGCGTCCAGCAGGTGCCGCAGGTGGGGGGTGTCCTGACGCGGATGAGGCATGGAAGAAAGCACCACCTGCTGGTCCGGATGAATCCGCCGGGGGCGTGCCAGGGTGCTCAGGGTGGCTCCCGGGCCGACCTCCAACAGGATCCGGCGGGGCTCCTGAAGCAGCTCCTCCAGGCCGGCCCCGAAACGCACCGGACGGCGCAGCTGAGCTACCCAATACTCCGGGTCCACCGCCTCCTCGGGGCGGATCCACGTGCCGCTGAGATTGGATAGGAAGGGAATCCGCGGAGGCTGCAGCTCCAGACCTTCCAGCTGCCGGCGGAAGGGCTCCACGGCGGGCTCCATCATCGCCGTATGGAAGGCGTGGGAGGTGCGCAGAGGCCGCGCCTTGACGCCATCCCCGGCCAGAGCCTCGGCGAGGGCCGCCACCGCGTCCGCCGGCCCCGCCGCAACGCAGCGCCGCGGGCCGTTGACCACCGCCAGCTCGACCCCCGGGAAGCCTTCCAGCCGCCGCGCGAGATCGTCTTCCTCCAGTGGCACGGAGAGCATCGAACCGGCCTCGGCGGAGGCCATCAGCCGGCCCCGGGCGGCCACCAGAACCAGGGCATTCTCGAGGGAGAAAACTCCCGCCAGGCAGGCTGCCACGTATTCCCCGACGCTGTGGCCCAGCAGCGCCTCCGGCACCACTCCCCACTCCTGCCACAGCTGCGCCAGGGCGTATTCGACGCAGAAGAGAGCGGGCTGGGTGAGCTCCGTGCGCTCCAGCGCCGCCGCGGCCTCCTCGTCCCCCGCCGGAGCCTCCAGCAGCAGCGAGCGCAGCTTCCCGCCCAGCTCTTCGCCGAGGATCTCCAAGCAGCGGTCCAGATGCCGGCGGAAGACTTCCTCCGCGGCGTAGAGCTGCGCCGCCATGGCCGGGAATTGGCTCCCCTGGCCAGGGAAGAGGAAGGCCACCGGCCGGTGCCCCGCTTCCTGGTGGCGGGAACGCAGCCCCCGAGCCTCGGAGCCGGCGTCGCGCTGCTGCAGAATCTCCCGCGCCTCGCCGAGGTCGGCGGCCACCAGGGTGCGCCGGTGGGCGAAGGCGGTGCGCCCCACCGCCAAGGTGAAAGCGATGTCCGCCAGGCGGCGCCGGCCCTCCTCCGGCGCGAACGAGCTCGGGCGCTCCAGCTCCTCCGTCAGTCGCTGGCTCAGGCGATCCGTCACCGCCTCCAGAGCGCTTTCGGTGCGCGCCGAGAGCACCAGCAGCTGAAGCTCCCGGCCGGCGCCGGAGGGCTCTTGCACCGGCGGTTCCTGGAGCACCGCGTGAGCGTTGGTGCCGCCGATGCCGAAGGAGCTGACGCCGGCCCGCCGGGGAGCCTCGTCCCGCCGGGGCCAGGGGGTCGTCTCGACGTTGACGTAGAGGCGCTCCCCGAGGTCGAGTTTGGGGTTGGGGCGCCGGAAGTGCAGCGACGGCACCAGCTCACCGTGCTCCAGCGCCAGCACCGTCTTGATCAGCCCGGCGACGCCGGCGGCGGCGTCCAGATGGCCGAGGTTGGATTTGATGGAGCCCAGGGCGCAGCGCCCCTCGGCGGCCCCTGCGGCCTCCAAAGCCTGGCGCAGCGCCGCCACCTCGATGGGATCGCCGAGCTCGGTGCCGGTGCCGTGGCCTTCCACGTACTCCACCGTTTCGGCGTCGATGCCCGCCACCGCCAACGCTTCGGCGATGACCCGCACCTGGCCCTCGACGCTGGGGGCGGTGTAGCCCACCTTGCCGGCGCCGTCGTTGTTGATCGCCGAGCCGAGGATCACCGCCCGGATGGCGTCGCCGTCCTCCAGGGCCGCCGCCAGGGGCTTGAGCACCACCACCCCGACACCGTTGCCGGGCACCGTGCCCTGAGCGTCGGCGTCGAAGGGCCGGCAGTGGCCGTCGGGGGAGTAGATGCCGCCGCGCTGGTATTGGTAGCCGGTCTTCTGCCGCGCCGCCAGCGCCGCGCCGCCGGCCAGCGCCATGGAGCACTCGCCGTCTAGGAGGCTCTGGCAGGCCAGGTGCACCGCCACCAACGACGTGGAGCAGGCGGTCTGGACGTTGAGGCTGGGGCCCCGCAGATCGAGGCGGTAGGAGACCATGGTGGGCAGGTGATCCTTGTCGTTGCCCAACAGGGTGCGGTAGCGCCCCATGGCCTCCATGGCCCGGGGATGGGCGAAGAGCTCGAAGAGGTAGCTGCTCAGATTGGTGCCGGCGAAGACGCCGATGCTGCCCCCGTAGCTGCGCGGGTCGTAGCCGCTGTCCTCCAGGGCCTGCCAGGCGCATTCCAGGAACACCCGCTGCTGGGGATCGGTGATCTCCGCCTCCCGGGGGCTGAAGCCGAAGAAAGGCGCGTCGAAGCGGTCGATGCCCTCCACCGCCGAGGCCACCGCCACGTGATTCGCGTCGAGACTCGCCGGATCCACCCCCGCCGACCGCAGCTCCTCCGGGCTCAGGGGAAGGATTCCCTCCCGCCCCTCCCGCAGCAGCTGCCAGAGCTCCTGAGGGTCGCCGGCGCCGGGGAAGCGGCACGCCAACCCCACCACCGCCACCGCGTCCTCGATCTCCGGGACCGGCACCGGCGGCGCCTCGTGGTTGGATCGGCCGCTCATCGGCGATCTCCTGATGGGTTCTCGAACCTCATAGCACTAGTCTTTTCCAACCTTCTGGCGCCGCTCCTTCTGCCGGCGCTCCTGCCGCCGCCGCCGGCTCCCGGCGGCCTCGATGCGTTCGCGGCCAGCGTCCTCCACCGGCTCCGCCGACGCCGGAGCGCTCAGGGCGCGGGCCAGCTGGGCCACCGAGGGATAGCGGAAGAGATCGGTCATCACGATGTTGCGCTCCAGCGCTTCCTCCAATTTCTTATGCACCTGGAAGAGGTGCAGGGAGTGACCTCCCAGGTCGAAGAAGTTGTCGTCGACCCCCACCGAGTCGAGGCCGAGCACCGAGCGCCAGATCTCCGCCACCGTCCGCTCGATCTCGTTGCGCGGCGCCACGAAGGGCTGCTCCAGGGCGGCCCGAGTACTCTCCGGCACCGGTAGGGCGCCGCGGTCCAACTTGCCGCTGGAGGTCAGGGGCAGCCGCTCCAGGGAGAGGAAGACGCTGGGGATCATGTATTCCGGCAACCGCTCCTGGAGGAAGTGCCGCCAAGCCTCGATTCGGGGCGCTTCGTCCTCCTTCGGTCCCCCCGCCGGCACCACATAGGCCACCAGCCGCGGTCCTCCGGGGTCGTTGCGGTGCAGCACCGCCGCCTGCTCCACCTGCGGGTGGCGGCGCAAGGTCTCGGCGATCTCTTCCAGCTCGATGCGAAAGCCCCGCAGCTTGACCTGGAAATCGATGCGCCCCAGGAAGTCGAGTCGTCCGGCGCCCAGATCTCCGGAAGGAAGCCAGCGCACCAGGTCACCGGTGCGGTAAAGCCGCGCCCCGGGCTCCTCGGACCACGGATCGGGGACGAAGCGCTCGGCGGTGAGGGCCGGCCGGCGCAGATAGCCCCGGGCCAGGCCGGGACCGCCCAGGCAGAGCTCCCCCGCCACCCGCGGCGGCTGCAGCCGACCCCGGGGGTCCACCACCCGCACCACGGCGTTGGCGATGGGACCGCCGATGGTGGGCCGGGCGCCGCCGCCGGCGCAGCGCTCCACCGTCCCCCACACCGTGGCCTCGGTGGGCCCGTAGGCGTTGAAGAAGCGCCGATCCGCCGCCCATGCCGCCGCCAGATCCGGCGAGCAGGCCTCGCCGGCGGCCACCACCATGGCCAGCTCCGGCACTTCCTTCGGATCCACCGCCACCAGCGCCGACGGGGTGACGGTGAGACTGGTGATGCGGTGGCGGCCCAAGGTCCGGGTCAGCGGCTGGCCGGGGAGTAGATCCTCCGGCGACGCCATGTAGAGGGCGGCACCGGCGCGCAGCGCCATGGTCATCTCGAAGACCGAGGCGTCGAAGTTGAGGGAGGCGAATTGCAGCACGCGGTCCGCCGCCCCGAGACCGAAGACCAGCACCTGCGCCTCCGCCAGGTTGTGCAGGCCCCGGTGGCTGATCTCCACCCCCTTGGGTCGGCCGGTGGAACCGGAGGTGAAAATCACGTAGGCCCGGTTATCAGGAGACAGGTCCTCCGAAAGCAGCGAATCTTCCAGCCGCGCCGCCGATTCTTCCGCCAGCTCCCGGGAAGCCTCCTCCCCGTCCAGCACCAGCCGCTGGGCCGCGCTCTCCGGCAACCCACCGAGCCAGCGCTCTTCCGTGATCACCACCCGCGGTTCCGCATCCTCGAGCATGGTGCGCAGACGCTCCGCCGGCAGGGTGGGATCCAGCGGTAGGAAGGCGCCGCCGGCCTTGAGCACCGCCAGCATCGCCACCGGCAGCCGTTCCGAGCGCCCCAGGGAGAGCCCCACCAAGACGTCCGGCCCGACCCCCCGCCGCACCAGCAGGCGAGCCAAGCGGTTGGCCCGCCGGTCCACCTCGCCGTAGCTCAGCTGGAGATCCTCGAAGATCACTCCCGGGGCCTCGGGATCGCGGTCCACAGAAGCCTCGAAAAGACGGTGCAGAGGAGTCCAGGGAGAGAAGTCCCGGACCTCTCCCCGGCCGTCCTCGAGCACCCGCCGACGCTCCGTGTCGGAGAGAGGGCGCCAGTCGGCGAGGGCTCCGTCGGCGCGCTCCGGGAGCGAAACCAGCAGCACCTCCAGATGCTCGAGGATCGCTTCGGCGGTGTCCTGCGAGAAGCGCTGAGCGTCGCCGGTGAGGGCGAGGGAGAGCTCGTCCCCGGGGGCCACCAGCAGGCTGAGGGGGAAGTTGGTGCGCTCCACCGCCTCCAGACCGGTGAGGCTGAGAGACGCCGCTCCCCCGGCGCTCTCCCCCGGCCCCGCCGCCACCGACCGTGGGTAATTCTCGAACGCCACCACGCTCTCGAAGAGGGGCAGGCCCCGGGGCACCGAGCTCCAGCCCTGGATGTCCAGCAGCGAGCTGTGCTCGTGCTCCTGCATTTCCCCCAGGCCTTCCTGGAGCCGGTTGAGCCAAGCCGCCACCGCCATCGACGGCTCGCTCCGGACCACCACCGGCAGGGTGTTGACGAAGAGCCCCACCATGGTGCCGATGCCCGCCAGGGGCACCGCCCGGCCGGACACCACCGCTCCGTGCACCGTCCGCTCCTCGCCGCTGTAGAGCGAGAGGAGCCGCCCCCAGGCACCCTGGAGCAGGGTATTCATGGTCAGGCCGCGGCTGCCGGCGAAGGAGCGCAGGGCTCCGCTAGCCTCCCGGCTCAGGCGCCGCCGGGCCTCCACATAGCCGGCTTCGAAGTCCAGGCTCTCGGTTTCAGCCCCAATCTCGGAGCTGGCCTCCCCCATCCCCAAACCGTCCACCCCCAGCGGCGTGGGAGCGGCGATGCCGGCCAGGGTGCGGCGCCAGAAGGCCTCGTCGGCCTCCGGTTCCCGCTGCTGCAGCCATTCGATGTAGTCGCCGAAGGGGCGGCGGGACGGCAGCTCCGCCTCGGCGCCGGCCAGCGCCGCCCCGTAGGCGCGAACGAAATCCTCCAACACCAGGCTCAGGCACCAGCCGTCCAACAGGAGGTGGTGCAGCGTCCACACCAGCTGATGCTCAGCCGGCCCCCGGCGGATCAGGGTCAGCCGCATCAGTGGCAGCTCGGTGAGGTCGAAGCCCCGCCGCCGGTCCTCCGCGAGGAAGGTGGCCAGGCGTTCCTGGAAGGCCGCCTCGTCCAGCTCCTGCCAGTCCTCCGTGTGTAGCTCCAGCGGTGCCTCGTGGTGCACCACCTGCAGCGGCTTGTCGAGCTCGCGCCAGTGGAAGGTAGTGCGCAGAACGCCGTGGGCGGCGAGAACCCGGCGCCAGGCGGCGGCGAAGGCGCCGGGGTCCAGCGGTCCTTCGAGGCTCGCCACCAGCTGCAGCAAGTACACGCCCCGCTCCGCCAGCTGCAAGCTGTGGAAGAGCATGCCCTGCTGCATGGGCGAGAGCTCGTAGAGATCCGCAATATCTTCAGGATTCATCTCGATCCCCTTCGCCGGTGGGCTTTTTCTCAGCGGGCTTGTTTCCACTGGATTTCTTGCCGCCCAGGCGGGATAAGAAGGTGTCCAGCTGGTCCTGGCTCACCCGGGCCCGCGGGAAGGCCTCGGCGGCTCCCGCCTCGCTTTGCACTTCGTGTTCCGGCTTTGCTTCCGACGGGATGGTCTCAGCGGGTCGGGCCGAGGCCAGCCGCCGCAGATGGCCGATGCAGGTACGGGCCAGCTCCGCCACTGTCTCCTCCCGGTGCAGGCCGCGGCTGTACTCCCAGCGCAGATGCAGGCGGCCGGCGCCGACGGAGGCGGTGATGTCCAGAATGTGGGAGCGTTCGCCCACCTCGCTCTGGGCCGGTCCCGCCGATTCCGGCGCCGGCGAGAACGGTGACTTCTCGCCCAGGGCCTGGTCCACCTGGCCGAGATAGTTGAACAGAACCTCCGGCTCCGGCGCTTCCGCCAGCCGCCGGGCCGCCGGCAGGTCCCGCCGCAGGTAGCGCAGCAGGCCATAGCCGATGCCGTGGCCGGGCACCCGGGCCAGCTGCCGCCGCACTGCCTCGAGGCTCGCGCCGGCCTCCTGCTGCTGGTCCGCGGTGAGCTCCAAGCGCACCGGATAGAGGGCGGTGAACCAGCCCATGGCGCGGCTCAGGTCGAGGTCCGGGAAGAGTTCGTCGCGGCCGTGGCTCTCCAGGTGCACCCGCAGCGGGCCACCGCACCACGGGCCGAGGGTGAGGGCGAGGGCGGTGAGTAGGGCGTCCTCGACTCCCGCGGAGCCGTTCTCGCCGCCGAAGCGCCGGGGCAGCTCCCGCAGCAGCTCCTCCGTCACCTCGGCGTCCACCGACACCGTCACCGCCGCCGTCTCATGGCGCCGGTTGCCGCCGCCGGGGAAGTCCCGGGGGAGCGCCGGCGCTGGCGCCTGCACCGCCGACCAATACTCCAGCTCCGCCGCCAGGCTGGGCTCCTCGGCGCGCTCCGGCAGCCGCCGGGCCCAGGTCGAAAAAGCCGTCTCGGGCAGCGCCGGTGGCAGCCGATCCCGGCGTCCCAGCAGCGCCAGGGCGCTCTCCATTTCCGCCAGCAGCACCCGCCAGGAGACACCATCCACCAGCAGGTGATGACTCACCAGCAGCAGCCGGTGGCCGTCGCCAGTGCCGGTAAAGACCAAGGCCCGCAGCAGCGGCCCCGCCTCGAGATGGAGACTCCGCTGAGCCCGCCGGGCCAATGCCTCGACTTCCGAGGACCGATGCTCCGGCGGCAGGCTGGAAAGGTCCACCCACGGCACCGGCAGCAGCTCGTCCGGACCTGCTTCTGGAGCTAGCTCCTGAATCCACCGCGGCTCTTCCTCTTCGCTCGAAGCCTGCCGGAAGGTCAGCCGCGGCGCGTCGTGATGCGCGAAGGCGTGGGCCACGGCCCGCCGCAGCGCCGCCGGAGAGACGACCTGCCGAACCTTCAGCAGCAGCGCCTGGTTGAAGTGATGGCGGTTCGCCAGATCGAGCTCGAAGAACCACCGCTGGATGGGCGTCAGGGGCACCGGCCCCGGCTCCGGACGTTGCGCCGCCCCGGCTCCGGAGCCGATCTGCTGCACCACCTTCGCCAGCCGCTCCACCGTGGGATTCTTGAACAGCACGCCGGCGGTCAGGCCCAGCCCCCAATCCCGTGCCTTGGCGATGACCTGGATGCTCAAGATGGAGTCGCCGCCGAGCTCGAAGAAGTTGTCCCGAATGCCCACCCGGCGCACTCCCAACACTTCCGCCCAAACTTCCGCGAGGATCTTTTCGATCTCGCTCCGCGGTGCCTCGTAGTCGTCCTCGGAGGCGCCCTCTTCCCACTGCGGCTCGGGCAGCGCCCGGCGGTCGGTCTTGCGGCTGGAGGTGAGAGGAATGGCCGCCACGGCGACGAAGAGGGAGGGGATCATGTAGCTCGGCACCCGTCCCGCCAGGTAGTCCCGCAGCTCGCCGACGTCGAGGGCGCCCTGGGCATCGACGATGTAGGCCACCAGGCGGTGGTCGCCCCGGGGATCCCTGCGCGCCGCCACCGCCACCGCCATCACCCGCGGATGGGCGGCGAGCACCGCCTCGATCTCCTCCAGCTCGATGCGGAAGCCCCGCACCTTCACCTGCTGGTCGATGCGGCCGAGGATCTCCAGCTCCCCGGAAGCCAGCCAGCGCACCAGGTCGCCGGTGCGGTAGAGCCGCTCGCCGGCGCCGCCGAAGGGATCGGGGATGAAACGCTCGGCGGTGAGGGCGGGCCGCCGCAGATAGCCCCGAGCCAGCCCGGCGCCCCCCAGCAGCAGCTCCCCGGGAGCTCCCAGGGCCGCCAGCCGCTGGTAGCGGTCCACCACGTAGACCCGCGTTCCCGCCACCGGCCGGCCGATGGGAGAGCGGCCGTCGGGCTGCAGGCGGGCGGTGGAAGAGTAGGAGGTGTCCTCGGTGGGCCCGTAGAGATTGAGGGCGTCCACCCCCGGCAACGCCGTCACCGCCTGCACCACCCCCCGAGGGATGGGCTCCCCGGCGAGGCTGACGCAGCGCACCGATCCCGGCAGAGGCCCCTGGCGCAGCAGCTCCTTCATCACCGAGGGCACCATGCTCACCAGGGTCACCCCGGCGTCCCGCAGCGGGCCGGCGAGGTCGAAGGGATCCCGGGCCAGCAGCAGCTTGCCCCCCGCCGCCAGGGGCACGAAGATCTCGATCACCGAAACGTCGAAGCACACCGAGGTGGACACCATGGTGGCCGCCAGCTGGTCCGCCGGGATGGACTCCAGGGACACCCGCACCATGGTGACGGCGCTGCGGTGCTCGATGGCAACGCCCTTGGGGCGGCCGGTGGAGCCGGAGGTGTAGATGATGTACGCCCGCTGCCGGGGATCGACCGCTGGCAGGTCCCCGGCCGCCGCCGCGGAGCCGTCCAGAGCGTCCTCATCCAGGGGTTCCTCGTCGAGGCAGAGCACCGTCCGCAGCGCACTCGTTTCGGACCCCTCGCCTTTGGAGACCTCGGAGGGACCCTCCAGAGCTTCCAGACGCTGCGCCAGGGAGCGCTCCGTGAGCACCAGCCCGAGGCCGCTGTCGGAGATCATGAAGCTCAGCCGTTCGGCGGGGTAGGCGGGATCCAGAGGCACGTAGGTGCCCCCCGCCCGCAGCACCGCCAGCAGCGCCAAGATCAGCCGCGGAGAGCGCTCCAGGCAAATGCCCACCGGCGTCTCCGCACCGACCCCCAGGGCCAGCAGCCGGCGAGCCAGGGCGGCGGTGGTGCGGTCCAGCTCGCCGTAGGTGATGACCTCGTCGCCGAGCACCACCGCCGGCGCGTCGGGGGTGCGCCGGGCCTGGGCGATGACCACCTCGTGGAGCACCGCCTCCGATCCCACCGGAGCCGTGACATCCGCGCCGCTCCACTCCTCCAGCAGCAGCTGACGCTGGGTCGTCGACAGCGGCGAGAAGAGCTCGTGGGGCGCCTCCGGATCCGCCGCCATGGCCTCCAGCACGTCGACGAAGAGCCGCGCCATGGTCTGCATCTGGGCCGCCGTCAGGACGTCCGGATCGTAGGTCAGGTCGAGGGCCACCCGCCCGGAGACGGCATCGATGAAGAAGCCCGCCATGAGGCTGAAGTTGGTGGCTTCGTATTTCTGGAAGTCCAGCACCTCGAGGCGTCGGGAGAGCAGCAGCTCGTCCACCACGTGGAAGTGGACGAAGTTCAGCAGGGTGTCGAAGAGACCCTCGCCCCCCATCTGTTTTTGCACCTCCGCCAGCGGATAGCGCTGGTAGGGGATCTGCTCCCACTCCTGCTGGAAGGCGCGGCGGGCGAGCTCCTTCCAGCTCCCCGGTCGCAGGCTCAGGCGCAGGGGCGCGCTGTTGAGGAAGAGCCCGCGCACCCTCTCCGCTCCCTCCACCTCCGGGCGACCATGGGTGCCGATGCCGGTGAGCACGTCCTCCTGGCCGGCCATCGCCCCCAGGACTTTGACGTGGGCCGCCGCCAGCAGGCTCTTCAGCGGCAAGGCTTCGCTGCGGGCGACCTTCTTCACCGCCTCCGAAAGCTCCTGGGAGATGGGCACCGGCAGCATCTCCACTCTCCGCCGCTCCCCCTGCCGCGGCGCCAGGTTCCACGACGGCAGCTCCAGCCGCCGGTAGCCGGCGAGCTTGCCGCGCCAAAACTCCCGCGCCTCGTCGGAAGCCACCTGCCGGCGCTCCATGGCGACGTAGTCCCGGAAGGTGAAGACCGGCAGCTCTTCCATCACCGGCGCCTCGCCGTCGAGGAGGGCGAAATAGGTGCGGAAGATCTCGTCGAGGGTGGTGTGGAGGCTCCAGCCGTCGAAGATGGCGTGGTGCTCGGTGAGGGTCAGCTGGATCTCCTCCGCTCCGCGGCGGTGGACGAAGAAGCGCAGCAGCGGCGCCCGCCGCAGGTCAAAGCGCCAGGCCACCTGGGCGTCCATGAACTCCCGGATCCGCCGCTCCTGCTGCTCGAAGGGATGATCCCGGAGATCCCCCAGCCCCACCTCCAACCGCGCCGTCGGATGCACCAATTGCAGCGGCTGGGAGTAGGCGGAGAGCTCGAAGGAGGTGCGCAGCATTGGGTGGCGCCGGACCACGTGATCCACCGCCTGCTGGAAGCGCGGGGCGTCGAAGGGCATGCGCAGCCGCATGCTGTTGACGTTGTGGAAGACCGCCGCTTCCGACTCCAGATCCATGTGGAAGAGCATCCCGGACTGCAGGCGGGTGAGGGGATAGGCATCCTCCACATCCTCCGGCAGCCGCTGGCGATCCTCCTCCGGCACCAGCTCGAAGGGCTCGGTGTGCAGGATTTCCACGTCGTGCTCGTCGACGCGGCCGGCGACCCGCGCCAGGGCCGCCACGGTCTGCTGCTGGAAGAGCTGGGGCACGGTGAGCCGCAGCCCCGACTCCGCCGCCCGGGCGATGACCTGAATGCTCAAGATGGAGTCGCCACCGAGGGCGAAGAAGCTGTCGTGGACCCCCACCCGCTCGATGCCCAGGACCTGGGAGAAGACCCCCGCCAGGATCTCCTCGGCGCTGGTGCTGGGGGCGACGTAGTGACGATCGAGATCCGGCCGCAGCTTCTCCGGCTCCGGCAGGGAGCGGCGGTCCAGCTTGCCGCTGGAGGTCAGCGGCAGCGCCTCCAGGGGCACGTAGAGAGCGGGGATCATATGCTCCGGCAGGCTCCGTCCCAGATGCTCCCGCAGCTCCTCCACCGGCGGCCGGGTCTCGCCCCGGTGCACCAGATAGGCCACCAGCCGTTGGGCGCCGGAGAGTTCCCGCCGCACCGTCACCGCCACCTCCTGCAGCTCCGGATGGGTGCACAGCGCCGCCTCGATCTCCCCCAGCTCGATGCGGAAACCCCGCAGCTTGACCTGGTGATCCCGGCGGCCGAGGAATTGAATCGCCCCGTCCCCCCGCAGCCGCGCCAGATCGCCGGTGCGGTAGAGACGGCGGCCGCTGCCAAATGGATCCGGGCGAAACGCGTCGGCGGTGAGGGCCGGCCGAGATAGATAGCCGCGACCGAGGCCGGCACCGGCGATATAGAGATCCCCCGGCACCCCCGGTGGCAGGTGCCGCAGATCGCCATCGAGGACGTGGATGCGCAGGTTGGCGATGGGCCGGCCGATGGGCACCGGCGTCGGCGCACCGGACCGGCAATGCCAGGCGGTGACGTCCACCGCCGCCTCGGTGGGTCCGTAGAGATTGTGCAGCTGAGCCCCCAACCGGCCGCCGAAGCGGTCCCGCAGCTCGGCGGAGAGGGCCTCTCCGCTGCACACCACCAGGCGCAGGCTGTCGCAACCCTCCGACGCCGGATGTTGCAAGAAGACCTGCAGCATGGATGGCACGAAGTGCATCACCGTCACCCGCCGGCGCTGGATCTCCCGGGCCAGATACTCCGGTTCCTGGTGGCCGCCGGGGCGCGCCATGACCAGCTCGGCCCCGGCCAGCAGCGGCCAGAAGAACTCCCACACCGAGACGTCGAAGCTGAAGGGCGCCTTCTGCAGCACCCGATCCTCCGGCCCCAGGCGATAGGCGTCCTGCATCCACTGCAGACGATTGACGATGGCGCCGTGGGCCACCATGGCGCCCTTGGGCCGGCCGGTGGAGCCGGAGGTGTAGATGACGTAGGCGAGGGTGTCGGCATCCGTCGCCGCAGGTGCGACGTCCCCGTCGACGGCGGCGCGGGCGATCTCCGCCCAATCCTCGTCCACGCACACCACCTGCCGCGCTCCCTCCGGCAGCTGGGGCCGGAGCGCCGCGGTGGTGATCACCCGCTCCACCCCGGCGTCGCCGAGCATCAGCTCCAGGCGCTCCCGGGGGTAGCCGGGATCCAGCGGCAGATAGGCACCGCCGGCCTCGAGCACCGCCAGCAGCGCCAGGGGCAACTCCAAGCTGCGCTCCAGGAAGACCCCCACCGGCACCTCCGGCCCCACGCCCCCGCGCCGCAGATGAGCCGCCAGGCAGCTCACCCGCCGGCGCAGCTCGCCGTAGGTCCAGGCGTGGTCCTCGTAGCTCACCGCCAGCGCCTCGGGGGTGCGCTCCGCCTGCGCCGCGAACAGTCCGTGGAGGGTCACCGGGGCGGTGCCCGGGGGCAGGCCGTAGCCGCCCCGGGAGTAATCCCGCCAGGTGTCGTTCCACTCCGCCTCCACCTGATGCTGCTGCGCCGGGGTCAGCCACGGCAGCTCTTCCACCGGCCGCCGGGGATCGTCCAGCGCCGCCGCCAAGAGGACCTGGAGCTGGGCCACCATCCGCGCCACGGTGGTGCGGTCGAAGAGGTCCGCGTTGTATTGCAGCGAGCCCGCCACCGTTCCGCCGGTGCGCGCCAGGGTCATGAGCAGATCGAATTTGGAGCTGGCGTCGTTCATCGCCACCGGCGTCGCCGTCACCCCCGCCATGGACAGGCTGTCGCGCCCCAAATCCTGCAGGGTGAGCATGACCTGGAAGAGCGGCGAACGGCTCAGATCGCGCTCCGGCTGGAGCTCGTCCACCAGCCGGCCGAAGGGCAGCTGACGGTGGCCGTGGGCCTCCAGCACCGACTCCCGCACGCGGCCCGCCAGGGTCTCGAAGCCGGCCCCCGGAGGCAGCTGGACGCGCACCACCAGGGTGTCCAGCAGCAGCCCGATGAGGCCCTCCAGCTCCGAACGGTCGCGATTCGCCACCGGCGTCCCCAAAAGCACGTCCCGCTGGCCGGTGTAGCGCCAAAGCAGTGCGTCGAGGGCGGCGGTGAGGGTCATGAAGAGAGTGCACCGATGCTGCCGGCCGAAGGCCACCAGCCGCTCCGCCAGCCCCGGTTCCAGGACCACCGGCACGCTCGCCCCGGAGCTCCCCGCCACCGCCGGCCGGGGACGGTCCGTGGGCAGATCCAGGACCCGCGGAGCCCCCTCCAGATACTGCCGCCAAAAACTCAGCAGCCGCTCCTCGCCGGCCCCCCGCAGCCGCTGCCGCTGATCCGCCGCGAAGTCCACCATCTGCACCGGCAGCGGCGCCAGGGGCGATTCCTCGCCGGCGCTGAAGGCCGCGTAGAGCACCGAGACCTCGCGGATCAGCACCGCCATGGACAGGCCGTCGGCGACGATGTGATGCATCGTCAAGCTCACCTGGTGGCGCTCCGGACCGAGGCGCAGCAGCAACGCGCGAATCAAGGGTCCGGTGGCGAGATCGAAGGGCTGGCGGCCGTCCTTTTCAGCCAGCTCCACGGCCAGCTCCTCCGCCAGCTCCTGAGCGGCCCGGCGGGCATCCTCGCGATCCTCCAGATTCACCCGCCGCAGCACCAGATCCGGCTCCTCGGCGATCTCCGTCACCGCCTCACCGCGGCGGTCCGGGAAGCGGCTGCGCAACGCCTCGTGGCGCTGCTGCAGGGCGCGCAACGTGCGCTCCAGCACCACCGCGTCCAGCGGTCCGTCGAGCTGCACCACGGCCTGGATGTGGTACGCCGAGCCACCGTCGGCGGCGACGCCGGATTCCAGACGATCCAGGAACCACAGCCGCTCCTGGGCAAAGGAGAGGGGCAGCTGGCCGTCCCGGGGGATTCGGGTCAGGGGCTGCACCGAGGCCTGCGGCGCTCCACCGGCATCCCGCGCCGCCTCCGCCGCCTCCACCCGCCGCGCCAGCTGCGCCACCGTCGGCGCCTCGAAGAGGGTGCGCAGGGAGAGCTCGAGACCGAAGGCCTCCCGCACCCGCCCCATGAGGCTGGTCGCCAACAAGGAGTGACCGCCGAGCTCGAAGAAGTCTTCCTCGGCACCGACCTCGTCGAGATCCAGCACCGAAGCCCAGATCCCCGCCAGGATCTCCTCCAGCGGCGTCCGGGGAGCGCGGCCGGTGGAGCGCGTCGCCACCGGCTCCGGCAGCGCCCGGCGGTCGATCTTGCCGTTGGGGGTCAGGGGCAGCTCCGCCAGCTCGACGAAGAGGCCCGGGATCATGTACTCCGGCAGCCGCTGGCGCAGGAAGTCCCGCAGCTCCCCGGCATCCGGCGCTGCTCCCGCCCCCGAAGAAGCAGCCGGCACGACGTAGGCTGCCAGGGCCGCGGCAGCCCCTTCACCCCGCACCACCGCCACCGCCTGGGCCACCGCCGGGTGGGCTGCCAGAGCGCTCTCCACCTCCCCCAGCTCGATGCGGAAGCCCCGCACCTTGACCTGATGATCCCGACGCCCCAAATACTCCAGACGTCCGTCGGGGAGGAAGCGGGCCAGATCGCCGGTACGGTACAGGCGGCTCCCGCCCGCCGTTCCTTCGCCGGCCTCGAAAGGATCGGGAACGAAGGCGGCGGCGGTGAGGCCGGGGCGGCCCAGATAGCCGCGGGCGAGGCCGGCGCCGCCGAGGAGCAGCTCCCCCGCCACCCCCACCGGCGCCGGGGCTCCGGAGGGCTCCACCACGTAGGCCTGGGTGGCGGCGATGGGCCGTCCGACGGTGACCCGCTGCAACTCCGGCTCCAAAGCCTCGACGCAGGACCAGACGGTAGTCTCGGTGGGGCCATAGAGATTCCATGCGTCCCGGCCGGCGGATGCTCCGGGGAGATCGGGCTCCGGCGCCTGAGCCGCCAGCTGCCGGGCGAGCTCCGGGGGCAGCGCCTCGCCGCCGCACAAGGCGCGCAGGCCCGGAGTCCTCAGGCCGGCGGCCTGTGAATCCGAGGCGTTCCGGGAAGGTTCATCGCTCTCCCCCGCCGCCTCCAACCACAGCCGCCAGGTGGCCGGGGTGCCCTGCATCACCGTCGCGCCGTGCTCCCGCGCCAGCCGCCGCAGAGCGATGCCGTCCGCTGCCTCGTCGCGGCGCGCCAGGATCACCTCGCCCCCCACCATCAGCGGCAGATAGAGCTCCAGGGCGGCGATGTCGAAGGAGAGGGAAGTCACCGCCAGCATGCGATCCGCCGCCGTGAGCCCCGGCCGGTGGGCCATGGAGCGCAGGAAGTTGACGATGGCCCCGTGGGACACCGCCACGCCCTTGGGCCGGCCGGTGGACCCGGAGGTGTAGAGGACGTAGGCCAGACGGTGGGCCTCGAAGCCCTGAGAGTCCGGGCCTGGCGTCGCCGCCGAGACCTGTTCCTCCGCTGGCGATCCGCCGAGCCGCAGGATTGGCAACGCAGAGCCCTCCGCGGGACGCAGCTGCTCCGCCTCCTCGGCCTCGTCGCCAGCGGTGATCAAGGCCGCAAGCCCGGCATCCCCGGCGATGAAGCGCAGACGCTCTGCCGGGAACGCGGGATCCAAGGGAACGTAGGCGGCACCGGCCTGGAGGATCCCCAAGAGCGCCGCCACCATCTCCGGCGAGCGCTGGAGGTAGACCCCCACCCGCGCCTCCACCGGCAGCCCCGAGAGCCGCTGGGCAACGGCGGAACCGCGGCGAGCCAGCTCTTCGTAGGTCCAGGTGGTGGCCCCGCAGCGCAGAGCCACCGCCTCCGGGGTCCTCGCCGCCTGGGCCAGGAAGAGGCCGTGGAGGCTCTCGTCCTCTTCGTCCCCTTCTCCGGCGGGTCCGGAAGCCCATTCCACCGCCAGCTGATGGCGCTCCGCGGCGGAGAGCAGCGACAGCCGGGACAGAGGCTCCCCCGGCGCCGCCACCACCGCACGGCCCAAGCGCTCCAGCTGTCCCAGAGCGCGGTCCACGGTGGTGGCGTCGAAGAGGTCCGTGTCGTACTCCACCAGGATCGCCAGGCCGCTCTCGGTCTCGCTCACCGAGTAGCTCCAGTCGAATTGGGCCTGGCCGCCGTGCACCGCCAGCGGCTCCAGGGTCAGACCGGGAAGCTCGACCCTGGCGGTGGGAACGTTCTGCAGGTTGAAGAGCACCTGGAAGATGGGAGAGCGGCTCAGGTCCCGGGTGGGGCGCAGGGTCTCCACCAGCTTCTCGAACGGCAGGTCTTGGTGCGCGTTGGCCTCCAGAGCCACCTCCCGCACCCGCTCCAGCAGCTGCTGGAAGGAAGGATCGCCGGCCAGGGAGGTGCGCAGCGCCAGGGTGTTGACGAAGAAGCCCACCAGCGGCTCCAGCTCCGGCCGCGGGCGGTTGGCGGTGGGGGATCCCACCACCACGTCGTCGAGCCCCGTGACCCGCGCGATATGCGCCTTGGCCAGCGCCAGCAGGGTCATGAAGAGGGTGGCGCCGGCGCCGCGGCCCTGGGCCTCCAGCTCCGCCCCCAGGTCCGCCGGCAGCCGGCGGCTGCGCAGGGCTCCCCGGTGCCGCTGCACCGGCGGCCGCGGGCGATCCGCCGGCAGATCCACCGGCGGCAGCTCCCCCGCCAGCTGACGGCGCCAATATTCCAGCTGATCCACCTCCGCGCCAGCGGCGAGCCAGCGCCGCTGCCAGACGGCGAAATCGGCATATTGCACCGGCAGTTCCGGCAGCTCCGGCGGCCGCCCCTCGGCGCCGGCGCGGTAGAGCTCCGCCACCTCCGCCACCCACAGGGCGTTGGACCAGCCGTCGGTGACGATGTGGTGCAGAGTCGCCACAGCCCAATGCTCCCGGGGCGCCGCCGAATCCTTCGGCAGCCGCAGCAACAGCATCCGCAGCAGCGGCGCCCGCCGCAGATCGAAGGGCTGAGCCACCGAGCGGCGGGCGAGCTTCTCCCCTGCCCGCCGGGCTGCCTCCGGCTCCAAGGCGCTCAGATCGACCAGCGGGAGGGCCACCAGGGAGAGAGCTACCGAGCGGATCATCTGCCGCGGCTCCCCCGCCACCTCGTCGAACGTCGTACGCAGCACCTCGTGCCGTTCCACCACGCCGCTCATCGCCCGGTGCAGCAGCGGCAGATCCAGATCGCCCTGCAAACGCAGGCTGACGGGCAGGTTGTAAGCGGCGCTGGCGGGCTCCAGCTGGTGCAGGAACCACAGCCGCTGTTGGGCGAAGGAGAGGGGCGGCGCGGGCTCCCGCGGCACCGGTTCCAAGGGTACCTCCTCCGCCGCACCGGCGCTCCGGGCCTGTTCGAAGAGCGGCGCCAGCAGCGCCACCGTGGAAGCTTCGAAGAGGGTGCGCATGGGCAGCTCGACGCCGTGCTGAGCGCGCAGCCGGGAGGTCAGCTGGGTGACCAGCAGGGAGTGGCCGCCGAGCTCGAAGAAATCGTCCTCGACCCCCACCCGGTCAAGCTCCAGCAGCTCGGCGAAGAGCGCCGTCAGCAGCTCCTCCGCCGCCGTCCGGGGCGCCACGTACTCACGCTGGACCACTTCCTCCACGGGCTCCGGCAGCGCCCGCCGGTCGAGCTTGCCGCTGGGGGTCAGGGGCAGCTCGTCCAGGAGCACGATATTGGCCGGCACCATGTACTCCGGCAGCTGCTCTTCCAGATGGCGCCGCAGGGTGGCCCCTTGCTCCGCCGCCGGGATCTCGTCGGTGGCGATGCGCGGCACCGCGTAGGCCACCAGCTGATCGCCGCCGACGCCGCTGCGCAACACCACCGCCGCCGCCGCCACCGTCGGATGCCGGCCGAGCACCGCTTCGATCTCCCCCAACTCGATGCGGAAGCCGCGCAGCTTGACCTGCTGGTCCAGGCGGCCCAGGAAGTGGAAGGTGCCGTCCCCGCGCAGGCGTCCGCGGTCCCCGGTGCGGTAGAGCCGCTGCCCCCCCGGTGCCGAGGCGAAGGGATCCGGCACGAAGCGCTCGGCGGTGAGGCCGGGCCGGCGGTGATAGCCCCGGGCCAGCCCCACGCCGCCGACGAAGATCTCCCCCTCGGCGCCGGCGGTCACCGGCCGCAGCCGGCGGTCCAGCAGATAGAGGCGCAGATTGCTCAGCGGCCGGCCCAAAGGCACCACCGCCGACCACCGCTCGCCGCGGCAGCTCCAGGAGCTGGCGTCGATGGAGGTCTCGGTGGGACCGTAGAGATTCTCCAGATGCACGTCCAGAGTCGCCGCCACCCGCTCCTCAACCTCCGCCGGCAGCGCCTCACCACCGCTGAACAGATAGCGCAAGGAGGTGCATTGAGCGAGCTCCGGCTCGTCCAACACCACCCGCAACATCGACGGCACCAGCTGGAAGACGGTGATCTCGTGCCGGCGCAGGGCGTGCACCATGTAGCCGCTGTCGCGGTGACCGCCGGGCCGCGCCAGCACCAGCCGAGCCCCCAACAGCAGGGGCAGGAAGATCTCCCACACCGAGGCGTCGAAGCTGAAGGGCGTCTTGTGGAGCACCCGATCCTCCGGCCCCAGATCGAAGCGCGAGGGCATCCACAGGATGCGGTTGAGGATCGAGCGGTGGCTGATCATCACCCCCTTGGGAACACCGGTGGAGCCGGAGGTGTAGATCACGTAGGCCAGGCGGTCCGGATCTCCCGGCGGCAGGGTCACCGGCTCTCTCGCATCCGGTCCGGCGGCATCGCCGGAGCCCTCTTCGGCGGTGAAGAGCTCCGGCGTCAGCACCAGCCTCGGCGTCTCCGACACCGGCAGCGCCGACTCCAGCTCGGGGGTGGTGACCACCAGCGCCGCACCGCTGGCTTCGAGCATGGTGGCCAGCCGTTCGACGGGATAGTCGGGGTCCTGGGGCAGATAGGCGCCGCCGGCTTCGAGCACCGCCAAGAGGGTGATGACCAGCTCGTAGGAGCGTTCCAGACACACCCCCACCACCGTCTCCGGCGTCACCCCATGGTGCACCAGCCGGCGGGCCAGAAGCTGCACCCGGCGCTGCAGCTCACCGTAGGTCAGAGGCTCTTCGGCTCCTTCCCAGGCCAGCTCCACCGCCGGCGCCGACGGCCGCTCCGCCGCTCGCCGGGCTACCAGCTGATGCAGGCAGGCCGGCGGCCCGAAGTCGGCGGCGCTGTCGTTGAGCTCCACCAGCAGGTGGTGACGCTGGACCCTCTGCGGGCTCCCGAGGGAAGACAGGATCGCGTCGGGCCGCTGGAGCATCTCTTCCAAGAGCTCGCGGTAGGCACCGGGAATGGAGCCCAGGAAGCGCGGCTCGAAGCGGGAACGGTCGAAGAAGCAGCGCACCAAGAGCTCGTCGGAGGGCGCCACGAGCACCGAGAGACGCAGTGCGAAAGCCTCAGGACAGCTCTTGAAAACGAGTACCGATCCCAACGCCGGACTGCCGGCTGAGAGCGCGTCATCGGCGAGGCTCTGGCAGTCGAAACCCAGAAGCGGCGGAGCGACAGCGCCGGCGGCCTCCTGGAGACGCTCACGATCGTAGTACTCCTGCCATTGGGCCATGTCCTCCAGCTGCTCGTCCAGAGCTACCAGGGCCTCGGGCCAGGTCTGGGCGCCGGCGCTCCGCGGCGCCAGCGGAAGATATTGGGTCAAGGGGCCGAGCATCTCCGCCAGCTCCTCTTGGGCGCGGCCGTCGAAGGCCTTGGCCACCAGCGGATCCCCACCGGTGAGCCGCGCCGCCAGCCGCTGCCAGGCGAGGAGGAGCAGGGCCTCGAGACTGCCGCCGGCATCCGCCGCCGCGGCGCCCAGCCGCCGTCCCAAAGACGCCGGCAGGCGAAGACTCGTCACCGCCACCTCGAAGGGTTCGCCGCCCCCGCTACGGACGAACGGCAGGGAGCTCTCCTCCCCCCGCACCTTGGTGGTGTTGCGCCAATAGGCCAGGCCCGCCGCCGCCTCCTCCGAATCCAAAACCTCGTTGAGGAAGGCCGCGACGTCGGCGTATTGCACCGCCTCGTCGCCCTCCTCCTCCACGACTTCGCCCTGGTAGGCCTGCCACAGCTCTCCCCACAGCAGACCCAGGGTAGCGGCGTCGGCGGCCAGCGCCGGCAGGGTCAGGCAAAGCGCCCGATGCCGGTCGTCCATCACCACCAGCAGCGCCCGCAGGACCTCGCCGTCGGCCGTGGCGAAGGGCCGAAGGCGCTCCTCCCGGAACCAGCGATCCAGGCTGCGGCGGCGGTCCACGGAGTCGCCGTCCCGCAGCTCCCGCCGCTCCAGAATGCGGTGCCCCGGAGCGCCGTCGCCGGGCTCCCGCACCACCTGCATGGGCAGGGTCATGCCCGGCAAGGTGGCAAAGCCGGTGCGCAGGATCTCGTGCTGCGCCACCAGGGACTCCAGCGCCTCCTCGAGACGCTCTTCGTCCACCTCTCCCACCAGCTCCACCGCCAGCTGAACGCAGTAGGGGTATCGAGTGCCCGCCTCCTCCACGGACCACAGATACCGCTGCTGCGGTGAGAGCTCAAAACCTTCTAGAACGTCTTCGTGCATGGTCATCCGATCCATCTAAACCTTGTGGACACTCCGGCGTTTGATCTTCTTGAGCTTCGGACGCCGGGCCGTCTTGAGCTCCTCCAGCTGCTCCTTGGCGAGCTCTCTCCCCAAGGCCTCGAGCTCCGCCACCGCTGCCGCCACGGGCTGATCCGGATCGCTCCCCAGGAGCTCCAGGGCCCGCTGCAGCTGGCTACCCCAACGGCGCACCGTCGCCGCGTCGAAGAGTGCTGCGTCGTACTCCATGAAGCACGCCAGCCCCGCCTCTCCTTCGCGGCAATTGACCACCAGATCGAAGCGCGCCTCCTGAGGCTCGATGCCCTCCGGATGCACCGTCAGCTCCTCGACCTGCACCTCCGCCGGCGGCAGATTCTGGAAGTTGAAGCAGACCTGGACCAACGGAGTCACCCCCGGCTGGCGCTTGACCTTGAGCCCTTCCACCAGACGGTTGAAGGGCAGATCCTGATCGGCGTAAGCCTCGAAGCAAACCCGGCGGGTGGTCTCCAGGAGCTGGCGCAGGGAAGCCTCGCCATCCAGGCCACAGCGCAGCACCACCTGGTTGATGAAGAATCCCACCAGGTCCTCGGTCTCCAGCCGGCCGCGGTTGGCCACGTCGCTGGCGAGGAGGAATTCCCGCTGCCCCGTGACGCTGAAGACCACCACCTGGAACGCCGCCAGGGCAGCCATGAAGAGGGTCGCTCCCTCTGCCCGGGCCAGCTCCTCCAGCGGCTCCACCACCGGACGCGGCACCCGCAGCACCTCCAGGCCGGCGGGACGGTGGGTGGGCTCGGTGCGGGGACGATCCGGGGGTAGCTGCAGCTCGGTGGGAGCTCCCCTCAGGCGCTGGCGCCAAACGTCGATGCGCCGAGCCAGGGCTTCCTCCGTTAGACGGCGGTGCTGCCAGGCGGCAAAGTCGGCGTATTGCACCGGCAACGGCGCCAAAGCCGACTCCTCGCCGGAGACCCGTGCTCGATAGCTGGACACCAGGTCCCGGGTGGTGACCACCAAGGACCAACCGTCGGTGACGATGTGGTGGAAGGCCAGCAGGAAGCGATGGCGATGGTCCCCGAGTCTCAGTAGCAGCGTCCTGATCAGCGGTCCACGCTGAAGATCGAAGGGCTGGCCGAGGCGGCGGCGAGCCAGCTCCTGCCCCAACTCGTCCCGGCGGGACGGGTCGATGGCGGACAGATCCACCACCGGAAGGACGACCCCGACAGGCGGCTCGTCGAAGGATTCGTCGAACGACCCGGCGGCACCGGTCAAGCCCTGCTCCGGCGGCAGAATCCGCCGCTCCGGACCGCCCTCTCCCTGGGGATAAACGGTGTGCAGGATCTCGTGGCGGCGCACTAGGCCCCGCAGCGCCCCCTCCAGTGCCTGGGGCCGCAGGGGGCCCTCGGCGCGGAAGGCCAGGGGCATGTTGTAGGCACTGCTCGCCGCATCCATCTGCTGCAACACCCACAGCCGCTGCTCCTCGAAGGATAGGGGCAGGTCCGCCTCCCGAGGCACCGGCACGATGGGCTCGTCGGACTCCTCTCCGGCAGCGCGCAAACGCTGGGCCAGCTGCCCCACGGAGGGAGCCTCGAAGAGCGTCCGCAGGGGCAGCTCCTGCCCCAGAACGTGGTTGACCCGGGCCATCACCTGGGTGGCCAGCAACGAGTGGCCGCCGAGAGCAAAGAAATCGTCGTCCCGGCGGATCCGCTCGATGCCCAGCACCGAGGAGAAGATCTGCCGCAGCACCTCCTCCTGAGGGCCGGCGAGCCTCTCCCCGAGATCGTCCTCACCGCGCTCCGAGCTCCCCCACTGCGGCTCCGGCAGAGCCCGGCGGTCGATCTTGCCGCTGGGGGTCAGGGGCAGCTCCGGCAGCAGCTGGAAGAGGCTGGGGATCATCGACTCCGGCAGCTGGCGGCGGGCGTGGGCGCGCAGCTCCTCGGGTTCCGGAGGCGAGCTATCCGGCGGCGAGCTATCCAGTGAGGTGCCCTCGGCGACCCAATAGGCCACCAGATGGTCCCCCCGCTGCGGGTCCCGATGCACCGTCACCACCGCCCGCTGCACCCCCGGGTGGCGGCCCAGCACGGTTTCGATCTCGCCGGGCTCGATGCGGTGGCCCCGGACCTTGACCTGCTGATCGATGCGGCCCAGGCACAGCAGATCGCCGTCGCCGCGCCAGCGCCCCAGGTCACCGGTGCGGTACATGCGGCCGCCGGGAACGGGGCTCCAAGGATCGGGGACGAAGACCTCGGCGGTGCGCGCCGGCAGCCCCCAATACCCCCAGACGACGCCGGCACCGCCGATGACGAGCTCCCCCACCGCCCCGGCGGGCAGGGGTCGCTGGTCGCGGCCGAGGATGTGGGAGCGGGTGCCCGCCACCGGCCGTCCGATGGTGATGTCGACCCGTCCGCGGGTGTCCTGGCTCAGGCTCTTCGCCGACGACCAGACGGTGGTCTCGGTGGGGCCGTAGAGATTCCACAGCTCGGCGCAGCTCCCGGTGAGCTCTTCCGCCAGCTCTCCGGGCATGGCCTCGGCGCCGCATAGAGTCCGCAACGAGGAGCTGCCCTGCCAACCGACGCTGCGCAACATGCGCCAGGTAGCGGGGGTGGCCTGCATCAGGGTCGCGCCGGTGCTCTCCAGCCGGCGCCGCAGCTGCAGCCCGTCCGCCGCCTCCTGGGCCGTGACCAGGAATACCCGGGCACCGTGGAGCAAGGGGAGGTAGAACTCCAGCACCGTGATGTCGAAGGAGGCCGAGCTCACCGAGAGCAGCAGATCCTCGGGCTCGATGCCCGGCCGCCAGGCCATGGCGTCGAGGAAATTGATCACCCCCCGGTGCGGCACCGCCACCCCCTTGGGCACGCCGGTGGAGCCGGAGGTGTAGATGATGTAGGCGAGGTCCGTTGGTTCCAGATCCGGCGGCTCCAGCTCTGACACCGGCCCCTCGGGAGCTCCACCATCGGGGACCATGGACTCCACCCCCGAAGCCAGCAGATGCTCCAGATTCGGTGTCGTCAGCACCAGGCGCAGGCCGGCATCCTGCTGGATGTAGATCAGCCGTTCGCCGGGATATTGGGGGTCCAGAGGCACGTAGGCCGCCCCGGTTTCGAGCACCGCCAGCAGCGACGCCAGCAGCCAGGGGCCGCGCTCCAGACACACCCCCACCCGATCGCCGCGGCCGATTCCCCGCGCCGCCAGCCGCGACGCCAAGGCTTCCACCGCCGCCCTCAGCTCGCCGTAGCTCCAGCTGCCGTCCGCCCAGGCCACCGCCGTTCTCTCCGGCCGGCGGCGCGCCAAGATGGCAATGCGGCGATGCACCGGGGACTCGGGAGTCCACTCTTCCAACGAGGAGGATTCTGTCCTCTCCTCGCCGACGGCCCACTCTCGCAGCAGCTGATGGCGCTCCGCCGGTGTCACCACTTCCAGCGCCGCCAGCGGCCTGCGAGGATTCGCCACGGCGCCCTCCAACAGCCGCCGCAGGTGACTCACCTGGCGCTGGACCGTAGAGCGGTCGAAGAGATCCCGGGCGTATTGCAGCCCTCCCCGCAGCTCCCCACCGCGCTCTTCCAGAGCCAGGGTGAGATCGAATTTGGCCAGCGATTCGACCCCGGTGCCGAGGGTGGCGGGCCAAGGCTCGAGCTTCAGGCCCTGCACCTCCAGAGCCGCCACCGGGGCGTTCTGGAGCTGGAAGAAGACCTGGAAGAGGGGCGACACGCTCATCTCCCGGCGACTCACCAGCCCGTCCACCAGCTGCTCGAAGGGCACTTCCTGATGCTCGTAGGCCGCCAGCGCCGACTCCCGCACCCGCTCCAGCACCGCCGCGAAGGTGGGAGCGTCGGAGAGATCCGTGCGCAGCACCAGGGTGTTGACGAAGAGGCCGATGAGACCTTCCGTCTCCACCCGGGTGCGGTTGGCGATGGGGGTACCGGTGGTCAGCTCCCGGCAGCCGGCGTAGCGCGCCAGCAGGACCTGCCACCCGGCCAGCAGCACCATGAAGAGGGTGGCCCGGTGATCTCGGGCCAGGCGGTGGAGGTCCTCCACCAGCGGCTCTTGCCACCGCATCGGAACCATGGCGCCGCGATAGCTGGGGCGGGGCGGCCGCGAGCGGTCCAGGGGCAGCTCGAGCACCGGCGGCGGGGCGGGCCGCAGACCGCGCCCCCCCCCCCCAACCCCCCCCCCCCCCCCCCCCCAC